>JBDSEP010000305.1:0-4841 GCA_039919985.1 Tepidiformaceae bacterium
TCCATGGCAAAGGGCTTGACCATGTAGTCATCGGCCCCCGCACGCAGCCCCTCGACGCGGTCGCTCACTCCGTCACGCGAGGTAAGCATGATGACCGGCACCTCGGCCATCTCCTGGAGCTGGTAGCAGAGGTCTATGCCGTCGGCATCAGGGAGGAGCAGGTCCAGCACCACGAGATCTGGAATCTCTCGGAAGAACGCCTTGAGGGCGGAATCGCCGTCGCTGCAGGCGACGACCTCGTAGCCGCGCCGCTGGAGGCCGCGCTGGACGATCGCGAGGATGTCGGTGCTGTCATCGACAACCATGACGCGGACGGCGCGGAGATCCGTGGAAGGGGGCATTCAGCGGCTCCTGGCGCACATGGTAGGCCGCGCGTATCGCACGGTCATGGGCACGACCGCACGATTTGGTACACGTCGAACTGCTGGTAGGGAGTGCTGCGCAGCGCGCATCCACTGCGGACCATCTGGTCCAGCAGGTCGTGTTCGTTCGTTGCATAGCGCACATCGTACGAGTGGTAGAGCAGGACGTAGTCGACGCCGCGGCCCTCTAAGAACGCGCGGTACGCCTGGGGAGTGGGCCAACTGCGGCGGCTAATGCTCTCGGGAAAGAACTCCGAATCGAGGCGACCGCCGTGCTGGATGAGCTGGTACATTCCGACTTTGCCATCGGCAACACGCAGCAGGCGATAGGTAGCGCCGCGTTCGAAGTCGGCAGATTCGAGAAACGGCACGAGCTGCCGGTCGGGCTCACGGGTGAGCGCTCCCCAGCCGTAGGCGGTGTCGCGGATGGGAACGAGGACGATGTTGAGGATGGCAGCAGCGGCGACCGCGCCCCAGAGCCAGTCGATCTTGCAGTGGCGCAGGAGGACGAGGCCGAAGAAAGGGGCGGCGACCACGCCGCCGCGCAGCGCGACTGTGCCGAAGAAGTTGGCGAGCAGAGAGGAGGTGGAGCTGTCTTCGATCACGGGCGAGATCAGGACGAGCCACGCCGCCGGCGCGGCGATCGCCAGCGAGGCAAGGTAGCTCAACAAGTAGCCCGGCCGCCGTCGTTCGAACGGAAGGCGACCGAGGAAGAGGACTCCAGCCAGAGGCAGGAGGACCGCCGGATGGCTCGCCTGAGCCAGGCCCACGAGCAAGATCGCACCGAGCGTTGCGCCTCTTCGCCAACAACTTATGCCCGCCATGAGGAAGGCCGTCGCCCAGAGGAATGGGAGCTGGCCAAGAATTACGGACTCGACCATCAGCGGGTTGACGAGAAGGAGGGTCGCCGGAAGCGGATTTCGGAGCTCCGGGAAGGCCCAGAACGTTGCGCCAAGTACGCCGAGCCCGCCGACGACCAGCCAGAGGGTGGTCCCCCAGTCGCCTAGCAGCGGGCGGAGCACCGCCGCGCTGATCCAGGGCAGGAAGCCGTACGGAAATGCGAGCGCATCGCCGTGCCCGAGCTGGGGGAAGTGAAAAGGAATGCCGCCGCCTTCCCAGAACACCTCCGATGCGAACCAGACGTGTGCGTAGTTGCTGAGGGAATCGTTCGTTACGAAAATCGGGTGGCTGAGAATGAGGCAGAGGCCCAGCGCCCATGCCAAAGCCGCGCAAGCGAGCAGCAGTTGCTCCGGCGACCGGGGATCGAATGACTTGATCGAGCGGAGCATGAGCGACACTCTGCCAGCATGGCGGAACTCACGGAAATAGGACGAGAGCGCGGGAGCGAGACGACCACGAGCGACGTCTTCTGCTCCGCAGTGGCGGGTGGGCTGGTGCTTCCAGTAGTCGCGCTTGGGGGCTCCCCTGTGCACGCCTCAGCGGCGATCTGCGGCTTAGCGTTCCTGCTCGCCGCTGGCGTGGCGCTGCTGGTGAGGCGAGTGATGGGCCCGAGCGTTTCCGCACGGCTCGGAGGTTGCGTGGCGATTGGCAGCGCTGCGTTCTTACTGCACGAGGCGACCTACCCGGGCTCGGGATTCGTGGTGGCGGCGTTGCTGGGGGCAGGCATTGGGACGTTTCTCCCGGATCAGCGGGCCGTGCACGCGGCGAGCGTCGCTGGCGCCCTGGGGCTGGCGGCGATACTCCTGATCCTCGCGTGGCAGCTGGGAAGCGGGGTCGCGGGGCGGGCGCTCTTTGTGGTGGCGGCCGCAGCGGTTGGGACGTCGGCGAAAGCTCGCACTGCCGTGCCGCGATGGGAGCGCGGGGCTGCTGGATTCCTCGCGGTGGCGGCGCTCTACGGAGCGTTCTCGTTCTTCTGGGTCGGCTCGACATCTCCGTCGGCGGAGTGGCTGGGCGCTCTGACCAGCCACGGGCCCCGCGACCGCAATGAGGTGGCGATCACCTTCGACGACGGCCCGGACGCGACCTACACGCTGCCGATCGCGGCCGTCCTCGAGCAGTACGGCGCTCGCGGTACATTCTTTGAGGTTGGCAAGGCGGTCCTGCGCAACCCCGAGATCACGCGGGAACTCGTGTCACGCGGGCATGTCGTCGGCAATCATTCGTACAACCATGGCGCGTTTAGCTACCTGAACCCGCACTACGGCGAACTCTCGCGCACGGAGGATCTGTTCCGCGATCGCCTGGGTGTCTGTCCGGCGCTGTTCCGCCCGCCGCACGGCACCCACACGCCTCTAATGTCCCGCGTGGTGACGGAGGCCGGCATGCGACTGGTGACGTGGGACGTCTCGGCCAAGGACTGGGTGGAATCAGACTCGGAGGCGCTGGCGCGGCACATCCTTGCGAAGGTGAGGCCCGGCTCTGTGATTCTGCTGCACGATTCGATCGATGGCGAACCGGGGGCGGACCGCTCGGTGGTGGTGCGCGCTCTGCCCGCAATCCTCGAGGGGCTGAAAGCGAAGGGGCTCACGCCAGTGACGCTCGACAAGCTCCTCGGGACCGAGCCCTATCTCGCCGAATGCCGGTGAGCGCTTCACCGAATCTTCAGGCGCTTTGGCGTTGCTATCGTCCGACCTGTTCGTACCCGGACTGCGCCAGCCACTTCGATTTCTGCTCGCTGCGAGTCGCTTCGTCGGCAACCTGGTAGCGGCCGAGGAAATCTTCGGCGAACGCTGCGAAGTCGCCTGAGGTGATCGCAGCGCGCATGCGCTCGGTCAGCCGGACGAGGTAGCGGATGTTATGGATGCTGGCGAGCCGATGCCCCAGGAGTTCGTCGTTGCGGAAGAGATGGTGCAGGTAGGCCATGCTGAAGCGCTTGCAGGCGAGGCAGTCGCATTCCGGGTCAACAGGGCCCTCCGCGCTCCTGTAGCGGACGTTGCGCACGTTGGCCCGACCGTCATCCGTGAGCATCGAGCCGTTGCGGCCCAACCGTGTGGGCAGGACGCAGTCGAACATGTCGACGCCATTGGCAACGGCGTTGACGAGGTCTTCGGGACTGCCAACGCCCATAAGGTAGCGCGGTTTTTGTACGGGGAGCTCGGCGGTGACGGCGCGCGTCATAGCCCACATGTCCTCCTTCGATTCCCCGACCGAGAGGCCGCCGATGCTGTAGCCCGGGGCATCCATGCCGACGAGTTCGCGCGCGTGCCAGCGTCGCAGGTCAGCGTGGACGCCACCCTGGACGATTCCAAACACTGGAAGGGTGATGGCAGCTGCGCGGCAGCGTTCGTACCACCGAAGGGTGCGCTCTGCTGCATCTCGAGCGGGGGCCTCCTCCGCATCGCCGGGGAGGACGTGATCCAGCGGCATGGCGATGTCGACGCCGAGCGCGAGCTGCACGGCCATCGCCACTTCGGGGGTATAGAAATGCTCCGAGCCATCGATGTGCGAACGGAAGCGTACGCCGGCGTCATCCACCTTCCCGAGTCGCGCGAGGCTGAACACCTGGAAGCCGCCGGAATCGGAGAGGATTGGGCCGCTCCAATCCATGAAGCGATGGACGCCGCCCATCTCCTCGATCAGTTCGTGGCCGGGGCGCAGATAGAGGTGGTAGGCGTTGACCAGCAGGATCTCCGCGCCGGTGGAGCGCACCTCCTCAGGAAGCAGCGTCTTAACGGTCGCGAGCGTGCCGACGGGCATGAAGGCGGGCGTGCGCACGTCGCCCCGCCCGGTGCGGAGCACTCCCGTACGTGGCGAGACGGGATTCTCCGCGCCCGAATCGAGCTCGAAGCAGATGCTCATCGGCGGAACGCTCCGGAACCAACGATCGCCAGCGGATGGTGAGCGGGCATCACCTGGTTAACCGTCACTGAGGACCGTCGCCACCGCGCGCGCGACCACGTCGTCCGTGGCTCCCTCCCGAAGGGTGGCCTTGCCGAGCCGTTCGAGGAGTACCCAGCGCACTTTCCCGCCACTCACTTTTTTGTCGAGCAGCGTGGCTTCAATGATCGCGTCGACCTCCAGGCCGGGCGCGGATTCGGGCAGGCCGCAGGCCCGGATGAGCCGCTGTTGGCGTTCGAAATCGCCTTCGGAGAGCAGCCCGAGTTCCACGCTTATCAGTCCGGCGGCGCGCATACCAATGGCCACCGCCTCGCCGTGGAGGAAGCGCGTGTAGCCGGTGACGGATTCGATGGCGTGTCCAACTGTGTGCCCGTAGTTAAGCAGCGTGCGACGCCCAGCCTCGCGTTCATCTTCGGAGACGACTTCCGCTTTGATGGCGACGCTGCGGGCGATAAACGCGGGTGACATTAAGGCGGCGCCGTCCAGGACTTCCGCCTCAAGGTCTCGCATCAACGATTCATCGAGGATGAAGGCGTGCTTAATGACCTCCGCCCAGCCATTGCTGAGCTGGCGAGGAGAGAGTGAGCGCAGCACGCGAGGGTCGATGACCACGGCGCGCGGCTGGACGAAGGCACCGATCATGTTCTTCCCGCGGGGGTGGTCGACGCCGGTTTTGCCGCC
>JBDSEP010000324.1:0-9740 GCA_039919985.1 Tepidiformaceae bacterium
AGCCATTGCTGAGCTGGCGAGGAGAGAGTGAGCGCAGCACGCGAGGGTCGATGACCACGGCGCGCGGCTGGACGAAGGCACCGATCATGTTCTTCCCGCGGGGGTGGTCGACGCCGGTTTTGCCGCCTATCGAAGCGTCCACCATGGCGAGGAGCGACGTGGGGACGTGCACGAAATCGACGCCACGCAGGCAGGTGGCGGCCGCGAACCCACCAAGGTCGGTGACCACGCCACCTCCGAGGCAGAGCACGAAATCCGTGCGCTCCACGTGATTCCCGATGAGCCAGTCGTAGACGCTCGAGACGGTGGCAAGATTTTTTCGCTCTTCACCCACGGGGATGGCGAACTGGAGAGCCTCAAAACCGCCGCCCTCAAGGGCGTTGGCCACCAACGGACCGTAAAGCGGACCCACGGCATCGTCCGTGAGGATGAAGGCGCGGCCTTTCAGTCCGAGGTCGCGGCAGATGCCGCCGAGGTCCTCGAGTGAGGATTCCTCGACCACCACCGGGTAGGTTGCCGTGGGTGTACGGACGACGGCCGCGACGTACACGTCCGCGAGTCCGCGCCGTCCAGTCTCTGGACGGGCGATCACGGAAAGTTCGGTGACTCCGTCCTTGCGATAGAAGCGCTCGCCGGTGGGGGCAGGATGTGAGCGCCACTCCTCCCAGAGGTTGACGATCTCGCCGGCAACGAGTTCAGGTGAAAGTTCGTCCACGTCTACCGCCGCATCCGCACGGCTGTAGAGGTCACCGCGTTCGAGACTCATGGCCTTCAGCCGACCAAACGTGTCACCCCCGATGAGAGGGCGTTCCTCGGTCTCGGGGTTGGCAGCGAGCCGTTCAGCGGCGCGCTCTGGGGACGCCGCCAACCAGACGACGAAGCCGCTGCCCATTGCCTGCCGGCTCGTCGCGTTGGTCGGGGATCCGCCGCCGGTGGCGACGACGATCGGTTCGCGTGTGGCCAGCTCCCTCAGCGTGGCGGCCTCGGAGTCCCGAAACCTGGCCTCGCCATCGTCTCGAAAGATGTCGCCGATGGTGCGGCCCTCCAACCCCTCGATCTCCCGATCGGAATCGGCGAAAGCCCAGCCGAGGCGGTCCGCAAGAATGCGACCGACCGTTGATTTTCCGCTTCCGGAAAGGCCGATGAGAAAGATCCGACGTGCCGTCACCACTACTCCTGCTCCGCCAGCACCAGTCTACCTGTACGCGGCGCGTGAACTCTCGCAGTGGCCTCAGCGGGTGGTGCGATTCTCCCTGGGGGCGAGTTGCGGGAGGTAGTTTTCGTAGTTGGCGCGGGATTCCGCCAACGTATCGCCGGCGAACTTCTCGAGCCAAGCATCGGCAAGGATGACCGCCACCATCGCCTCCGCGACCACGCCCCCGGCCGGCACCACGCAGACGTCGCTGCGCTCGTAGCCAGCGAGAACCTCGGCGCCCGTATCGAGGTCGGCGGAAGGGAGCGGATGGGCGAGCGTGGGGATCGGCTTGATGGCGGCGCGGACGACGATCTCCTCGCCCGTGCTCATTCCGCCTTCGATTCCGCCGTGGTTATTGGTGGCGTGGCGCCAGGGCTGGCCCTCCCACTTGTCCGCGGGGAGGATGACGTCGTGCACCTGCGAACCGCGCAACGAGGCGCTTTCAAACCCGAGGCCGAAGCCCACCGCTTTGAAGGCGTTTATGCTGCAGATCGCCTGGGCTATGCGTCCATCGAGCTTTCGATCCCAGTGCACATGGCTGCCGAGGCCGAGCGGGATGCCTGAGGCGCGAACCTCCACCTCGCCGCCCACGGTGTCGCCGTGCGGTTTCGCGGCGTTGATGGCGTCGACCATCGCAGCCCCGGCGGCAGGGTCCGCGCAGCGCACGGGATCTTGCTCGACGGCGTCCCAATCGATGCGGGCGGGTACGGCAGCGCGAACGCCGCCGATGGAGAGCGTGTGGCTGCGAAAGACGACGCCGAATTCGGCGAGGAAGCGCTTCGCCACGGCTCCGACTGCAACTCGCGCCGCGGTCTCTCGCGCGCTGGCTCGCTCGAGGACGTTGCGGACGTCGTCGAAGCCGTACTTGATCGCCCCGGGCAGGTCGGCGTGGCCGGGGCGCAGGCGGGTGACGCGTTCGAAATCGAAGTCGACCGGTTCGATTGCCATCTTCTCGGTCCAGTTGGCCCAGTCTCGATTCTCAATCCAGAGCGCAACCGGTGAACCCAGGGTGAGGCCGTGGCGCACGCCACCGCGGATTTCGGCGTAATCTCGCTCGATTTTCATGCGGCCGCCGCGCCCGTACCCACCCTGGCGGCGAGTGAGATCCGGTGCGATATCGGCCTCGGCGAGGGGGAGGCCAGAGGGCAGTCCCTCGATCACCATGGTGAGCCCTTTGCCGTGGCTCTCGCCGGCGGTCAGGAAACGGAACTGCCCCATCTAGTCGGCTCCTCGTGGTTGTGCCTGGCTGGCCGCGAACTCGGCGGCGGCCTCCTCGGTTGCCCTCGGTAGGACCCCCTCGAGTGGCGGCAGTTCGATGGGAAGCGGTTGACCGTTCGCCGCCCGATTGTAGTTCGTTTCGAAGCGACCGAGCAGCTCGGCGGCGGTGAAGGCTTCCCAGGTGAGTGAATCGGCGACAGTGCGTTCGGCGATGGTGGTGAGGATCGGCTGCTGGCTGGGCGCGCCATCCACGCTGCTAAAGGTGGCGTAGACATCCACACGGACGTAGTGAAGGCGCAAGTTGGGAACGTCGTAGAGCATCATGTCGCAGAGGCGGGCGGCGAGGGCGATCGCCTCATCGAGTGCCGATGAGGTCTGCACGCGGAGGCCGGACTCGCTGCGGAACTCGCCGTCGGCGGAGGTCGAGAGGGTGGCGCCGTCGGTCTCGACGGTCACCAGTTGGGCGCCCTGGATTCCGGCCCAGAGGTTCGCGGGCGTGCCTTTCGGGGGGCGTGCGCGCTGCCAGGTTGCGAGCGATTCGAGGACCAGCGCAGCCACGATGTCCACGTCGCCCGATTCGACACGACGGCGCCAGGCCCGGTGCTGGAACATCTCACTGGAAACCGCCCACCCAACAAAGAGGAAGATTGCGAGGGTGATGACGCTGCCGATGACAATCACGGCAGCCTCGTGGCGGTCTCGCGTTCGGCGAGCGCGCGGCGAGCGGCATCGAACATGACCTCAACGGGTGCCGCGAGCCCTGTCCAGAGTTCGAACGCGAGTGCACCCTGGTAGATGAGCATGGGCAAGCCGCCGAGCGTGGGAAGCCCGTGGGCGCGAGCGGCTGCGAGGAATGGCGTCTCTTCCGGCGCGTAGACGATATCGACGACAAGCGTCCCGGGCCGGCAGCCGGAGAGATCCGCCGGGAGGGAGTGCGGCGCGGGCCCACCATGCATGCCGATCGCCGTACAGTTCACGACGGCATCGTACCCTGCGAGCGGGGCGGGCGAGGGCGTTGCGCCTACCCCTCGAAAGCCTGCGGCGGTGATATCGGAGGCGAGGCGTTCAGCGCGGGCATGGTCGCGATTGGCGATACAAAGACGCTCGACGCGGGCCTCGGCGAGGGCAAAGGCGATGCCCCGTGCTGCCCCGCCGGCACCGAGGAGCAGGAGAGGCTTCCCCTCCGGTTCAAACCGCGCCTCGCTGCGGAGGGCTGCAACGAACCCCGGGCCATCGGTGTTGAACCCGAAGAGTCGGCCTTCCCGGTTGACGATGGTGTTCACGGCGGCAACCCGCGCGCTCTGGCCACCGAGTTCATCGAGGAGGGGAAAAACCGCCTCTTTGTGGGGAATGGTGACGTTGGCGCCGAGGTACTCCGGGCTTCTCAAGTTAGCGATGCGGTCTCGGAGTTGGGCTGCCGGAGTATCCCAACTTTCGTAGTCAGTCTGCAGACCGCAGTGGGCGAATGCCGCTCGCTGGAACGCCGGTGACAGGGAGTGAGCAACCGGGTGACCGATGATGCCGCAGCGAGGGCTCATTGCCCGTACAGCGCGATGTTCCGCTCGTGTTCGGCGAAGGTGACGGCGAAGGCGTGCGAACCGTCCGCTTTCTTCGAGTCGGCCACGAAGTAGTAGAAGTTCGTCTTTTCTGGATTCGCGACTGCCTGGATAGACGCCAGCCCGGGGCAGGCGATAGGGCCTGGCGGTAGGCCCGCGTAGAGGCGCGTGTTGTATTTCGAGGGATTCACGAGATCTTCGAGTGTCAGCTCTTTCTTCCACCAACCACTCTTCTCCACGCTCTTTAGTTCCAGGGCGACTGCGAACTGGACGGTGGGGTCAGCGCCAAGACGGTCCCCGGCGGCGATGCGGTTGTAGAAGACGGCGGCGATGATCGGGCGCTCCTCTTCGCGAGCGGCCTCGCGCTCGACGACGGCGGCGAGAGTAAGCGCCTGATGGGTGTCTAGCCCATGGGTGGCGGCGGCCGCCCGGAGTTCGGGCGTGAAGCGCCGGTCCATGGTCTTGATCATTAGCGCCACGAGCTGTGTGGCGGTCGAGCCTGAGGGCAGAATGTAGGTGTCCGGGAAGAGGTATCCCTGGAAGCCGGCGCCTGCGGGCAGGTTGGCGGCGAGTTCAGGCGGTAGAACCGCCGCAGCGACAGCGTCGAGGAACTGCTGGCGGGTGCCGATCCCGGCCCGGGCGGCGACATCCGCCATCTCCTCCACTCTCTGGCCTTCGGGGAAGGTGACGCGCGTTACGGCCGTTGCATCACGAACGGTGAGCGCCGCGACGACGGCGACCGGCGAGGAGTTCTTGGCGAGGACGAAGTCGCCCGCGCTCAGCTTGTTCTGGAGGCCCATGAGGCTGACGAGAAGTTCGAACTGGCGACCGGAGCGGATTACGCCGCTTCGCTGCAGGTCCTGGCCGATATCCGAAGCGTTGCGGCCGCTTTTGAGCGCATAGGGAACTGCTTCGCCGCGGGGCCCTACCGTGGCGCCGGCCGGTAGATTGCCATCGAGAACGTCGCCGGGGGAACGGGCGACGACATAGGTAGCGGCAAGAATGGCCATCACGGAGACAAGCGCCGCAAGCACTGCCAGACCGCCGCCGCCGCGAGTGGTCAAGCGTCTCTCCCGCGCCGCGAATCGAGCACTGCCTGCAAGACGATGGCTGCCGATTGGGAGTCCAGGTCGCCGGATTTGCGCTTCGCGGCGCCTCTTACTGTATGGGCTGCCTGCACGGAGGAGAGCCGTTCGTCCCACGTGCTGACAGCGACATCCAGGCTTTCGCGGAGAGTCCGCACGAGCGCTCGTACGGTCTCCGTCTGGCTCGAATCGCTCCCCGAAAGGGAGAGCGGTAGCCCGACGACCACTTCGCCAATGTCATCGGCACCGACGAGCCGCACGACCTCGTCGACCATCTGCTGGAGCGAGGCGGAGACGATTGCGGGCCGGGGGTGGGCGAACATGCCGAGCTCGTCGCTCAGCGCGACTCCGGTCCGCCGCGAACCGGGATCAAGGGCGAGCACTCGCCGCGGGTGTGGAACCTGCTGCTGGGGTGTTGTCATTCGATTTCCTGGGCGAAGGTTCGGCCGCCGGAGTACGCGCCGCAAGCCGGGCGGTGATCCGGAAGTCGAACCGGGGGAGGCGAGGAGCCCACGAGGGTGTCGTCTCCACGTCTACGTCTTGAATACCATAGCGGCTCTTGAGGGTCGATTTCGCGCCGTCCTCGGAGATGCCCTTCACCGCTTCTTTTATGTCTTCTGCCGTTACATTCCTGGCGAAGCTGGCCCGGAGGCGCAGTTCGGTCCGAACGTCCCCGGACGTGGCATCTGTTGCGGCGGTGCCGGTTTCGACGCCAGAGACGCTGTCGGCAAGGATCTCGCCATGCGACCCTGTTGGCTGCAGGACGAGGCGCGCCAGCTGCTGCAGGTTGGTGGCCACGATGGCAGCCGCCTCGACCTTCGCGGTCACTGGGAGGAGCAGGAAATCGGCGGCGCTGCCCACCTCCGCGGAGGGACTCCCGAGGGAGATGGTGGTCTTTGCGGTGTGTAGAAAGATGGCGTCCCCCGGGCGCAAGGCGATCAGAGCCTGGCGCGCCGCGTCCGATTTCCCGAACGCCTCGGCGAGGGCGGTGACTGCGGCGAGGTCTGCGGGGGCGACGCCCGGACGCTCTTCGGTGGTCCCTCCTACGGCGGCGGCGGGGTTCGTGACGGTCATGGTGCGCAGTTTGGCATCGAGCCAGCCGGTGAGAGCGCCGGCGGCCAGGTTGCCCGCGATACCCCGCTGTTCCGCCGTAACGGTCGCGGTGGCGGTCCCGCCAGGGGGCACGGTAAGGGCGGCATCGGTGACGTAGGGCAGAAACGCCGGCCCGCCGAGGACCACGCTTCCTGCCGGGAGGGCGATGGCGGCGGCAGTGGGATTCGTGATCGTGATCGCCGCCTTGGCGGGAAGGATCCCGACAGCCACCTTGCCGGTCGTGGGCACTGTGAGGGTCACGGTCTGAGTGCCGGAGACATCCTGGATGGGGACCGCCAGGGCCGCCGAGTCGATACCCTGCTGGGTACGGGAGCCGGTGACCGTGACGACCTGGGTAAGCGACTCGAGGTGTGGGTAGGCCGTAACGGTGGTAGCAGGAGCCATGGTGAGTGCGAGCAAGCCCAGCCCAACAAGGGCCAGGGCGACGAGTGCGAACTGCGCATATCGCCCGAGCGAGGGCAGGGCGATGCTGCGCCCGAAGAACCGTATAACTCGGCGACCGCCCGCGTCCCAGCGAACTTCCTGGGGGCGCCTGGCAACGGGAATACCTGCGAGGCGGGCGCGTCCGGCGAGATTGACCGCGCCCGTTGCGATGGCCACGAGCTTGCCCGATTCCTCGGCGTGGCGCTGTAGTCGGCGCATGCCGAGTTCGGTGGAGAGCTGACGGTTGCCATCCGGAGCGTGGATGACGACGGCGTAGGTGGGTGCCATATCCACACGGCCGCATATGGCGGCGATGTCCTCCCGCCGATCGATGAGGACGACGCTCGCGAGGTTGGCACCGTCGGGCCCCTCGGGCTGCTGGCCTGGCTCTTCGTCCGGTGTCATATCGCTCCTTGAATCCACCTTAACTGGAGGAAAGCGCGGCCGCTGCAAGCGTCTGAGCGAGGCTCATCGCTTCCCCCAGGCGCGCCGGATCTTTGGCGCCTGCGCTGGCCATATCGGCTCGCCCACCGCCGCCCCCGCCAGCAGCGCGCGCAATTGCACTGACGAGGTTTCCGGCGTGAACGCCTTGAGACGTGAGTGCCGGGCTGGCAGCGACCATGAAAGAAGGCCTGCCTTCGATTGTGGCACCGAGCACGAGGAGCACCGGCTGAAGCTCTGCGCGGACGCGGTCGGCGATCTCTTGCAGCGCCTCGTTGGAGCTGACTTCCACGGTGGCGACGATGAGGTGGGCCCCACCGACTCTGGTCGCACCCTGGATGAGGCCGTCGGCGAGCGATGAGCCCTGGAGGCGCTGGAGCTGCTCGCTCTGCTTGCGCAGCCGGACAAGCTCGTTCTGCATGCCATCGAGGCGGTCCTCGATGTCGGAAGGATTCGTCGAGAGCCGGTCGGCGATGCGCAGGAGGCGGTCCTGCTGTTCGAGCAGGTGCGTTTCGGCGGCTTTCCCCGTTAGCGCTTCGATGCGGCGCGTACCCGCGGCTACCGAGGATTCGCGCACGATGTGGACGAATCCGATTTCGCCGGTGTGGTGGACGTGGGTGCCGCCGCAGAGCTCGGCGCTGAAGCTAACGCCTTCGTCTTTGATCTCTACGACCCGCACATCATTGCCGTATTTGTCGCCGAAGAAGGCAAGCGCCCCGGATTCGACGGCCTGCCGGTAGCCGGTGGTGCGCCAGGCGACCTCCAGGTCGTGCCTGATCTTCTCGTTCGCCAACTGTTGGGCCTCGACGAGCGCGCCGCGCGGGGTCGCTTCGAGGTGCGTGAAGTCGAAACGCAGGCGTTCCGGGGTGACCAGCGAACCCTGCTGGCGGACGTGCGGGCCGAGAATCGTACGCAGAGCGGCGTGCAGCAGGTGGGTTCCGGTGTGGTTGCGGGCGGAGCCGGCGCGCCAGGCGAGGTCCACGCTGGCGTGCGCGGGTTCGTTCGGGCCGAGCTCTCCCTCGGTGACGCGTCCCCGGTGGATAATCGCGCCGCCGCTGCTCTGCGTGTCTTCGACAAGAAAGAGGCCGAGGTTCGTGCGGATCGTGCCGCGGTCGCCCATCTGACCGCCGCCTTCCGGGTAGAAGGGCGTGGTGGAGAGCACGACGTCGCAGGATTCGCCCTCGGTCGCCAGAGGGACGAGAGTGCCGCCGCGCAAGATCGCCGCCACGTGCGCGTCAGCCTCCAGGTGCCCGTAGCCAACGAAATCGCTGTGCTCTTCGCCGATCGACTGGAGGGCCGGCGAAATTTCGCCCTTAAGGAACTTGCCCTGCTGCCGCGACTGGGCTCTTTGCGCTTCGAGGGCCGTTTCGAAACCGGCCTCATCGATCGTGAAGCCATCGGCGGCCGCTATCTCCCGGGTGAGCTCGCGGGGCATGCCGAAGGTGTCGTAGAGGAGGAAGGCATCCTCACCGGGGATGACCTTGAGGCCAAGGTCCTCCAGGCGAGCGAGCAGTGAATCGAGTTTCGCCGTGCCGGCGGCGAGGGTGCGCACAAAGCGCTCCTCTTCCGCGGAGATAGCCCGCCGGATGAAGGTGCGATTCTCTTCGAGATGGGGATAGCCCAGCTTGAGCTTATCGATGGCGGCATCGGCCAGCCGGGCAGTGAAGGGCTCGCGAACGCCGACTTTTCGAGCCATATAGATCGCCCGGCGGAGGACTCGACGGAGGACGTAGCCGCGGCCTTCGTTGCTGGGCACCACTCCGTCGCCGATAAGCAGCGCGGCGGCGCGGCAGTGCTCAGACATGGCGCGAATCGTATGGGCTTGCTCCTCGCTCACCCGGTCCCCGAAGTAGTCGACGCCGACGACGGCAGCTGCGGCCTCGAGGATGGGGAGGAAGATGTCCGTTTCGAAGACGGAGCGCTTGCCCTGGAGCACGGCGGCCACGCGCTCGAGGCCACTGCCAGTATCGATGTTCTGGGCGGGGAGCTCGGTCCTGCTGCCATCCGGCGCCTGGTAGAGCTGCATAAACACGAGGTTCCAGATCTCGAGAAAACGCTCGTCGTCGTAGCCCACGCCGCCGAGGGGGACTCCAGCCTCATCCATGCGAAGCTGCGCGTCCTCGAGACCACGTTCGGGGAAGTAGTCGTAATAGATTTCGCTATCGGGTCCGCAGGGCCCGCTGGCGCCGGGGGTGCCATTTGAAAAGCTGAACCAGTAGTTCAGATCTTCGCCACGGCGGTGGATGCGCTCGTCCGGCATTCCCACCTCGCGCCAGTAGCCGTAGGAGTCGTCGTCATCGAGGAAGATGGTGGCGTGAAGCCGCTCGGGGAGGATTCCATAGACCTCGGTCAGCAGCTCCCAGGCGAACTGGATCGCCTCGCGCTTGAAGTAGTCTCCGAAGCTAAAGTTGCCCATCATTTCGAAGGCGGTGCAGTGGCTGAGGTCTCCTACGACCTCGATGTCCGTGGTCCGAAAGCAACGTTGCACGGTAGTCGCGCGGGGTCCAGGAGGGGGCTGCTCTCCCATGAACTGGGGCTTGAACTGCTGCATGCCCGCGCTCGTGAACATCGAGGTGGGGTCCCCAATGGGGACGAGCGGCCACGCCGGGAGCAGCACGTGGCCGCGCTCCTGAAAGAATGTCAGGAACGCGTGTCGTATTTCATCAGAGGTACGTGGCGGGTTCGGCATGGCGCTTGCAAAGCATGCTA
>JBDSEP010000371.1:0-3586 GCA_039919985.1 Tepidiformaceae bacterium
AGGGCTCCGACAGCGGATGAACATCCCACGCAAAATCATCGTCATCGCCGGCCTTGCCGCCATCCCGCTGGTCGCCGTCGTTGGTTTTGTTGTCCTTCAGTCGGGAAACGACTTCCATTGCGGCCGCGGCGAGCGGAAGGCGATGTCCGAGTTCCCCCACTACGACGGGGCGGAAGCCCACTGGGAGTCAAACTTCAAGATCACCGGTGGGTGCACCACGAGCTACACAGTCGAAGCGGAGCTTCCCGTGGTTCTGTCCTACTACCAGGAGCACCTTCGCCAGAGGGGATGGGCAGTGACTGAACCAGCCGCCAACAGCTTTCCGAGTTCCCTCCAGGCGGAACGGGGACCGTTACGTTTCTACCTTGGGTTCGAGGAATCCCAAATTTCGAGCCTGGCCCGGTTAGGTTACCCACCCGCCGAGGCTACCGCACTCGCCAAAAGGCTCCGGGCACAACAGGCAGACGTGAAGTTCCTCGGCGTGAAGGAGGGCCAGACCCGCGTCTCCATTTCGGGAGGCCACAAGCACTAGGTCTCACCTGCGGAGATTTCCCCGCCGCGCTGCCTTGCGAGGCTCCCTACCCCTTGGCGTACTGCGCGGCGCTCATCACTTCGTATCCGACGAACGCTTCGGAGCCTTCAACCCAGGCATCATGGCCGGGCGGGATGGTGTACGAGTCGCCTTGCGCGATCGTCTTCTCCGTGCCGTCGTCCAGGCGCACGGTCAGACTTCCCGCAACGGCATACCCAACGTGCGAGGCCTGGCAGGAGTCCGTCTTTACAACCGGCTTGATGCACTCCGACCACCGCCAGCCCGGTTCGAAATTGAAGCGACCGACGGTGAAATCCTTCAGTTGGACCACTTCTACGCGAGTCTTGTTCGGCGTCCGAACGTCATCGGGCGAATTGTGGGATTTCACCTCGAACGAGGTTACTGCTACTGGGGTCGTCATACTATCCATCTCCATTCATTCTCCCCGTATGTTGGGCGGGGGCGGTAGATTACCACCCGTCATGAGCCGTTGAAAGAGACACGGCAACTAGTTCAACGGCTGGTATCTAGAGTCACTCGCCTCTTGAGTCATCTCTGAGCGCCACGGACTGCGCTCCGCTCACCGGCCTGCTGTCCGTGCCGCTGGCGGCGCCCGAGAAGCGGTGGATCAGCCACGCCATACCAAGCCCTGCGAACGACACGATGCCCCCCGCGATCGTGTCGATGATGAAGTGGTTTCCTGTCATCACCACCGAGAAGAACATCGCAACCGGCCACACTGCCCCGAACAGCAGGAAGAGTGGGCGTCTACCCTCATAGGCCACAATCACGCCCAGCAACAGCGACCAGCCGAAGTGCAGGCTCGGTATCGCCGCGAACTCATTCACGAACGCCTTCGTCTCCTGCGCGTTGTAGCCCACCCGGTCGAACGCAGCCATGGTATCGATGAACCCGCCGAACGGGATGAGCCGGGGAGGTGCGACCGGGAAAGCCCAGTAGATCACCACCCCGATCGCCCCGGAGGCGAGGAATGCGTTTCGCGCCAACCGGTATGCCGGCCGGTGTCTCGCGTAGAGCCACACCGCCGCGACCACGATCACCGGCATGTGCCCCCAAAAGTAAATGCCATTCATCAGCTTGATCAGCCAGTAGTGGTCGAGAATCCACGACTGCATCTCGAGCTCCCAGTAGATGTGTAGCCGCTGCTCAAGGTCGATCACGTTGAATCCGCGCACCATCGCCTCCCCGGCCCGTCCCACCACCAGCCCGCGAATCAGGAAGTACACGAGGAACGCCGAGACCACCACCACCAGCTCCGTCATACCGACACGCGCGCTCAGCTGCCACGCCCGGCGAGCGCCCGTTACCCGCTGCGGGTGCCCCGTAAGCGCCACTCCACGTGCTTGTTCTTCGCCCGAAAGTTGCCCATTCGCCCCGTCCAATACACTCTCCCACTGCACGGTAGCAAAGATCGGTTTTGGAGTAACGACACGGTGGAATTCACGGTCACGAGCGGCGATATCGCCCAGTCCACGGCGGACGTCATCATCGTCAATCTGTTCGAAGGCGTCACAGCTCCCGGCGGCGGCACGGGCGCCCTCGATGCCGCTCTTGGCGGGGCAATTACCAGCCTCATCGCCCAGGGCGACATCCGCGGCAAAGCTGGCGAATTCACGCTCATCCACACGATGGGCAAGATCCCCTCTCCCCGGGTCGTCGTTGCAGGTCTCGGCAAAAGCAAGGATTTCGACATCGATGCCGTACGAAACACGGCCGCCAACGTCACGCGTTTCGTCCGCAAGCCAGGAGTGAAAACGGCCGCCACCCTCGCCCATGGCGCTGGCATCGGCGGTTTGGACCCCGCCGCCTGCGCCGAGGCGATCGCGGAGGGCACCCTTCTCGGCGCCTACCGCTTCACCCGCCACAAGGCCGCCGATCCGGATCGCGCTGACCTCGTCTCAGTCACAATCGTCGAAGCCGACGCTTCGAAACTCGCCGCCATGCAGGCCGCGGCCGCTCGCGGAGAGATCTTCGCGCAGGCCACCACTTTCGCCCGCGACCTCGCAAACGAGCCCTCTAACCACCTCACCCCTACGCACCTCGCCGCCCGGGCGAAAGCCCTCGCCCAAGAAGCGGGCATCGAATTCGAGGCGCTCGAGCGCGCCGATATGGAGGCGAAGGGTATGGGCTCGCTGCTCTCCGTCGCTAAGGGCAGCGCCCAGCCCCCCAAGCTCATCCGCATGTCCTATCGCGGGCGCGGCGGTGAGGGCTACGACCTCGCACTCGTGGGCAAGGGCATCACCTTCGATACGGGCGGTATCAGCATCAAGCCCGCGGCCAACATGGAGGCGATGAAGGCCGATATGACGGGGGCCGCGTCGGTTATCGCCGCTCTCGCCGCGATCGCACAATTGAAGCCCCGGGTGAACGTCGTGGCTATCGCCCCCTGTACGGAGAACATGCCCGGCGGCAACGCGTCTAAGCCTGGGGACGTGGTCACGGCGATGAACGGCCGCACCATTGAAATCATCAACACGGACGCCGAAGGCCGACTAGTTCTCGCTGACGCGCTCTGCTGGGCGAAGGAGTTGGGCGCAACTCACATCGTTGATGTCGCGACCCTGACCGGCGCGGTCACGACCGCCCTCGGCGATGTCTGCTTCGGCATCATGACCAACAACGACGCCTTCTGCTCGAAGCTGGAAGCGGCAGCCTCGCTCGCCGGTGAGAAGACCTGGCGGCTACCGATGTTCAAGGAGTACGACGAGTACATCAAAAGCGACTTCGCGGACCAGATAAACACCACCAAGCGCGGTGCGGGCACGATCGCGGGGGCCAAGTTCCTCGAACCGTTTGTCGGCGGTACGCCCTGGATCCACCTGGACATCGCGGGCGTTGACAACATGCCGGCGGACAAGGGCTGGATCGCCAAGGGCGCGAGCGGCTACAGCGTCCGCGCGATGATCAACCTTGCGCTGGCAATGGCCGGGTAATTACCCCGGCAGCAGCGTCCGAGGAGGCTTTCGCTTCGCACCGGGCAGGCGAATGTCCATCCGCACGTACGCCGTCGGGCCCTCGAAGTGCACGTCAGTG
>JBDSEP010000010.1:0-6470 GCA_039919985.1 Tepidiformaceae bacterium
GACCTCGCCGAGTTTCGCTGGTGGACCGCGGAGGAGGTTGTCGCCGCCGAAGGCGTCGTCTTCGCCCCTCGCGCCCTGGCCACGCTCTTCCCGCCAATCCTCGCCGGCAACCTCCCGCGCTCGCCGCTCCAGGTGGAGTGATCCCCGTCGAAAGGCAACTGACCGGGGAGAATCGTCACAGCCGAATTACGGCCGCAGAGCGAGCCGCTCTCTCAACGTTCGATTAGTCCTTTCTCGCCCCATCCGCGCTCGTGTACGCTTGCGCGCGGGGGAATAAACGCATGAATCCACTACAGGGCAAGCTCATCCGCCTGCGCGCCTTCGAGCCCGAAGACGACCCGATTGTCTTCGCCTGGATGAACGACCCGGTCGTCCAGGAGTTCCACGGCACCCGCTACCCACGCTCGCGCGCGTCCATTCGGCGCGCCGGAGAGGACCTCTCCACTCTGAAGTACAGCTCCTCGACCTTCGCGGTCGAAGCGCTGGACAATGGAAAACTTATCGGCGAAGTCTGGATTGGCGCCGAACGGCCAGAATGCCGCAGCGGCGGAGTCGCGATTACCATCGGCGACTCAGAGCGCTGGGATGGCGGTTACGGCACCGATGCGATGCGTACCCTCTGCCGCTTCGGATTCGAGATGATGAACCTGCACCGCATCGAGCTGCACGTCTTCGCGGAAAACGCCCGCGCCCGCCGCACGTACCAGAAGGTGGGCTTTCGCGAAGAGGGCCTCCTCCGCGAGTGCGTCTACAAGTTCGGGCGCTATATGGACGATGTCGTGATGGGCCTGCTCGAGGGCGAGTTGAGACTCGAATGAACCGCCAGGCCGTCGCGCCAGCGCGTCAGTGGAACATCGCCTTGTAGGCTGGGCTGGCCAGAAAGTCACCGAGGATCTGCCTGGTGTGCGGCGGAATCTTCAGCGCCCCCATTTGCTCCGGCCCAAAGTAGCGGAACGCCTGGCCCTCGTTTACCTCGATGTGCGCTTCATCGATGTCTGCATCCACGTAGTAGATGTGAAAAGCGTCCGTTAGCGAGGTCGGGATGTCAGGGTCGCGGCGATACACGCGGTAGAGCTTGAGCGATTCCAGCAGCTGCCCCGTCTCCTCTTCGAACTCACGGAAGGCCCCCGCGTCAGGCGCCTCACCCGGTTCGAGGAGCCCTCCCGGCAGCGACCACGCGTCTGGATACCGCTCCGGCGGCAGGTCGGCGTCCCGTAACTGCAGGAGGATGCGACCAAAACGGTCGATTTCGATCACGCCCACACCCACTTTGTACTTCGCCTTCACCGCCACCGTCCCGCGATAGGAGTCGCTCGCGAGAAACGCCTCGATCACCGCTCGCGTCGGCGGGTTGATGCGCAAACCGCGAATCTCCTCGGGCGACCAGTACTGGAAGTCGAGCCCCTCGTTCACTTCCATGCCTTCGCGGTCTACCTCGTCGTCGGCGAAGAACAGGTGCATGAGCCCGGCGGCCAGCCCTGGGAACTGCTCGCGCGTGGCTGGCCGCCAGGTCCGCAGCCGCTCCAGCCGTGCACCCGTTTCCTCCTCGAACTCGCGCAGGGCCGTGTCGCGCGGAGTTTCGTCCCCTTCGCGCCTCCCGCCCGGTATCGCCCAGCGCCCATACCCTTCGGGCGGCCAATCGTCGTCGCGCTGCTGCAGCAGGATTCGCCCGCCCGGGTCAATTAGAAAGACCGCCGACCCCTCCCAGGATTCAGCGGAAGCATCGTTCATCCCGCAACGGTAGTCGGTTGGTAACACTCTGGCGATCCGCCGCGGGCCGATGAAAGGCGAGCGCGGTAGCCCGGCAACGGCTCCGTACATGCCGCTCCGAAGGCGATTTACTCGCGCTTACCTGCCCTGCCCGCAGACTGACCTCACTACTTCTAGGAACCGTGTGTGCTTCGTCTACTCGTCGGCAGCCTCCTTGGCCGAGCCGTCTCAATCGTCGTGGTCCTCGTATTGGTCGCTGGTGCTGGTTGGTACTTCTTCATTCGTGAAGATAACGAAGTGCAGAAGGAGGCCTCGGCGGTGACCGATGCTGTACGCACGGCGGCGGCAGCGAGCCCCGTTGCGACGCCGCTCGCCACCACCGTTGCCACCACGGCGGCTACCGCTGCTCCTGCCGGTGCCGCCAGCACTTCGAGCCTCTCCGGCAAGGGCTACACCATCATCGAAGGCCAATCGCTCGCCTGGTACCTTGCCCCTGAAAAGCTCGCCAGCCTGCCCACGTCCTCCGTGGCGAAAGGCACCACTAACGATGTGAAAGGCCAATTCAACCTCACCGCCGACGGCCTCGACTCTTCGAAGCCAACCGCCTTCACCGTCGGCCTCAAGACCCTCAAGAGCAACGAGTCCCGCCGCGACGACCGCGCCCAGACGGCCCTGGAGACCACGAAATTTCCTTCGGCCACGTTCACCGCGAAGTCCCTCACGGGAATGCCGAAGGAGTTCACGGCGACCGACAGCGTCATGCAGCTGGCAGGGACGCTGGACCTCCACGGCGTACAGAAGGAAGTCGTCTGGGAGCTCAAAGTGAAGAAGGACGGCGAGATCCTGAGCGGCCTCGGCACCGTCAAGTTCAAGTACGCCGACTTCGGCATCCGCAAGCCGGATATCGGCGGATTTGTGACGGTGGAGGAGGAAGTGACCCTCCAGATTCAGCTCTTCGCCAGGCCCGCGTGATGCTCGCCGGCCCCCGCGGCCAGGACGGCGCCCTAGCCCGGCATGATGCGCGTGGCGACCGGGCCGAGAAGATTCGCCACCTGCTCGAACAGTTCCGGCGTGTAGTTCCCGCCCACTGAGGCAGAAACCCCGCCGTCCACTGCCAGCGTCTGGCCGGTGACGAAGCTCGATGCCTCGCTCGCAAGAAAGAGCAGCGGGCCCGTTAGTTCCGAAGGTTGCCCGACTCGCGCCATCGGCGCCTCGTTCACGAACCGCTCGAGAAACTCCGGTACCGCGAACCAGCCGGCAGTCATCTCGCTCGGAAACCAGCCGGGCGCAATGGCGTTCACCCGGACGTTTCGGTCCGCCCAGCTCGCCGCAAGGTTGCGCGTCAGGTTGATGACCGCGCCCTTGCTGGTCTGGTACGCCACTGGCCCGTTGGGCTGTCCACTGATCCCATGATCGAAGCGATGTTGATGATCGAGCCGCCCTTGCCATCCGCCAGCATCTGCGCCCCAACCTCGCGGCAGCAGTAGAACGTCCCCATCACGTTCACCTGGATCGTCTGCGCAAACAGGTCATCTGGAACGCGTTCGGGCATAAACCCTGCTTCAGATGAAACGCCTGCGTTGTTCACCAGAATGTCCACCCGGCCGAATCGGGCGCGCGCGGCGTCCACCATCGCCTTCACGCTCGCCGAGTCGGCAACGTCGCACTCCACGCTCAGGGCCTGCCCACCCTTCGCCTCAATCGCCGCCGCGATCGCTTCGAGCTTCGCCTTGCTGCGCGCCGCAAGCACCACGTTTGCCCCCGCCTCCGCGAGCGCCTCGGCCATCGTTACACCAAGCCCGTAAGAAGCGCCGGTCACGATCGCCGTCTTGCCGCTGATATCGAAGATGTCCGCCATTTTGTGCCCTCCCGATCTGGCCGGGAGTATAGCGCACCCCTCTAGGCCCGTGCGGCGTCGAATTCTCGCTCGCCCACTCGCTCCGCGCGCCCGCCCTGGGCATGTAGACTCCGCGCATGACCATAACTGCACGGATCTCCAACGTTGCCGTGGAACGCCTGTTCGAGGCGTTCCTCGATGGAGAGGATAGCCCGGACATTTCCAACCCCATCCACTCCACCGAGGTGGCTCACGCCTACGGGTTCAGGGCCGCCCTGGTAGGCGGCGTCACCGTCTGGGGATGGTGCGCACGCGCGATCATGGAGACGCTCGGGGATCGCTGGCTCGAAAATGGCTGGGCCGACGTCCACTTCCGCCAGCCCGTCTACCCCGGTGACATGCTCACCATCCGCGTAGCCTCCGGTCAGCCACCCCACGCTCTCGAAGTCGCCAACCAGGACGGGGAAGTCTGCTTGCGCGGAGAAGTGAGTCTGGGCGCGGCACCCTGGTTCGCCGAGCTTACCGATTCAGGTCGGCGGACGGCCGAGCCCGCACCCCCGGACTTGCCGGAACTCACGCTCGAAACCGCCCCCGAAGGCGCCGAACTTCGCCCCATGGCGGTGCCGTACTACCCCGAAGACGCTGCCTCCTACGCCGCCGATAAGCAACGTGATTCTGCCCCGCCCTGGGTGGGACCAGCCGCCCGCATCCATCCCGGCTGGATTGCCGCACGCATGACTCCGCTGCTCAAGCACTCTTACGCCTACGGCCCCTCCATCCACACGCGCACCCAGGTACAACACCTCGCCCCCGCGCTCGCGGGCCAGTCGATCACCGTCATCGGTCGCTTCATCCGCGCCTACGATCGGCACGGCCACCACGTCGCGGAGTTGGATGGCACACTGCTCGCCGAATCCGGCACGGAAGTGGCGAAGCTTCGCCACACCACCATCTTTCGCCCACGCAAAGTGCACTAAGCCGGCGAACGCCCCCGGTCGCCCGTCCACGAGGAGGCCGCGCTTTACGAACCGGTGTACTTCGGTACACGCTTCTCCGCGAACGCCTGGATGGACTCCCGAGCGTCGTTGGTCGCTCGGCGCCCGATTTCGATCGCCCGGATCTCGTAGCGCAGTTGGTCATCGAGGTCCGCATCGAGACTATGCTGTACCGAACGCTTGGACATCATGGCGGCGAGCGGCGGGAAGGCCGCAATCTGGTTCGCCAGGGCGATCGCTTCGTCTATCAGGCTGGCGTGCGAAACCAGGCGTTGCAGTAACCCCATCCGCAGCGCCTCCTCAGGCTGCACTGAACGGCTGCTCAGGATTAGATCGAGCGCATTTCCCGTCCCGACGATGCGCGGGAGGAAGTAGGTCATCCCCGCATCCGGGGCGAGCGCCCGTTCGATGAACACCGTCTTGAAGCGCGTGTTCTCACTCCCTACACGGATATCGCAGGCCAGCGCGAGCGACATCCCGGCCCCTGCTGCAACCCCATTGACCGCCGCGATCGTCGGCTTATCGATGAGATAGACGGCACGCGCCTGCCGACCGACCCAGCTGTCCTCGTCCATCACCTGTTGCCAGGGCACCTGCTCCTCTGCAGGCGGCCGCGGACCTGTCAGGTCTGCTCCGCTGCAGAATCCCCGCCCGGCACCTGTCCAGATAATCGCGCGCACGTCATCACGGGTTTTCAGCTCTGCGCACACCGCGAGGATCTCTGTCTGCAGCCCTCTATTGAGCGCGTTCAGCTTCTCCGGCCGGTTCAGCGTCACCGTGGCCACGTCGTTCACCACTTCGAGCAACAGCTCTTCGTAAGCCATGCAGTTTTCTCCCCTGCGTGTAATGCGGCAAGTTGAGCGGATCGCTCGGCGGCTGTCCAGTCACCGCTTTCGCCCGCTCGCCCTGCCCGTCCGGAATCGACCTGTTCTCCGCCGCCTCCCGGCGACGTAGACTGCGCCCGGTGGAGACTCCGCACGCTCTGGTCCGTAACGGCTATCGCACCATTCGCGAACTGGCCGACGATGAACGACCGCGCGAGCGCCTGCTGGAGCACGGCGCTGCCGTACTCGGCGACGCCGAGCTCATCGCCATCATCCTGCGCTCAGGGATGGCTGGCGAGAACGTCGTAGATATGGCTCGCGGACTGCTCGAATCCCAGGGTGGGCTGAGCGGCCTGGCCCGCGCAGACGCCGCCTCGCTGATGCGCACCCGCGGTCTCGGCCCGGCTAAGGCCGCGCAACTCGCCGCCGCCATCGAGCTCGGTCGTCGCGTCCAGCAGGTGGACCCGGAGTCCCGGCCCGCGCTGCGCAGCCCCGAGTCCGTCTCCGCGCTTCTCGGGCCGCGCGTCCTCGGGAAAACGAAGGAGCTGCTGTTCGTCCTCGCGCTCGATATGAAGGGGCGACTGCTCGGCTCCGTCGCGCCGGTCACCGGCGGCGGCGTGAACGCCGTCGGCATACGCACCGCCGAGGTCTTTCGCGAGGCGATTATCCTCGAGGCGGTTTCGGTCATCCTCGCTCACAACCATCCCAGCGGAGACCCGAAGCCGAGCCCCCAGGATATCGCCGTCACCACGGACCTCATTGCCGCCGGCGAGCTCCTCGATATCCAGGTCCAGGATCACGTTATCCTCGGCCAGAACGGTGGCCGTAGCGCTGTGCTTGCCAACGTCAGGGGTAGGTGGAAATCTGTCCAGTTATCACGTGCAGATCGGCGCAAAGTGCTGAGGCGCCGCTCCGGCGTGCTTCTGCGAAAGCACCGCCGCCCCCCGGGCCGGGACAGTCTCAACCTCCGCTGTTCGCTCTAGCCCAGGCCACTACGCTTCGCTGCGAGGACGAATAAGTCCGCCAGCCGCGCTCCCTCCCCGGCCCTGCACTGTGTGCTTGCAGCCCTCAGCGACGTCGCGGTCCCGACTCTTCGCGCAACAG
>JBDSEP010000027.1:0-3684 GCA_039919985.1 Tepidiformaceae bacterium
CATGAACGACACGCTCTCGCGCTTCGTCAGTTCGAACCCCTACAGCGTTGCGGCAAAAACGCATTGGGAATTGCGCCCGGGCGCCGGACGCATCCCGCGGGCGGCCGCACCGGACATTCGCAACCGCTCGTACAGCATCACGGCGGAAGTGGAAATTCCCGAGGGCGGCGCGGAGGGTGTGCTGGTGGCCCAGGGCGACTGGTGCGGTGGCTACGCCCTCTACGTCCGCGATGGCCTTCTGGTGCACGACTACAACTTCGTCAATCGCCACTATCTCGTGCGCTCCAACCAACCCATTCTCCCCGGCAGGCGTGAACTGCGTTTCGAAATGCGCAAGACCGGTGCCTATCAGGGGGAGGGCACGCTGTACATCGATGGCGCAGCCTGCGGCAGCGTGGAGATGCCCCAGACCTACCGCGCGCAGGCCTCGTTCATCGGCCTCGAGGTTGGCCAGGCGCCCAGGCCCTCCGTCGGAGAGTTCGCTGCGCCCTACCCCTTCACGGGCACGCTGCACGGGGTGATCTTCGAACTGGGAGATGACCAGCAGGTGGATGCCGCGGGAGAGCTGCGGGGCGCACTGCGTCAGCAGTGAGTCCGGCAAACTGCTTCAGCGCCCGCCTTGTGGCTACTGAACGGCAGTGGATTAGTGGCGGGCGGCTGCTCGACGCGCCGATCCGAATGGCTTCTAATTCCCGAAACGGAACTGGTGGAGGAGAACGATGACGCAGATCGCAACAGGTCCCCGTGTGAGCGGGCCAGTGACCGGCGGCAGCAAAGGCTGGCCGTTTGGCGCTTCGATACTCGACGCTTCTAGCTACGGGTACACGGAGGCCGAATACCTCCTCGAAGGTAACGCTTCCCGCTACCGGCTGGCCGCGGGCACAGAACTGGGCCGCGATGGTCGCTGGCAGGTGGAACCCGTGGATGAAACGCCCTTTCGGACGCGGATGCTCGTCTACCGACCGACCGACCCGGCGCGCTTCAACGGCACGGTCATCGTCACCTGGAACAACGTCACCGCAGGCTACGACCTGTTCAGCGCCGAGAGCGTGGAGCTGTTCGAAGGGGGCTTCGCTTTCGTCTGTCTGACCACGCAGAAGGTCGGCATCGAAGGGCTCCCGCCCTCGCCGCAGGGTCTCGCTGCCTGGGACCCGGAACGCTACGGAACGTTATCCATCCCCGGCGACGACTACTCCTACGACATTTTCACCCAGGGGGCGCTCGCCGTTGGCCGAGACCGCCCGCGGGAGCCGGTCGATCCGATGGGCGGACTCGACGTGCAGCGCGTGGTCGGGCAGGGCGCTTCGCAATCCGCAGGGCGTCTCGGCACCTACGTGAACGCCATTCAACCGCTGCGCCAGGCATTCGATGGCTTCATGCTTACCATCTACTTCGGAGTTGGGAGCCCCCTCGAAGTCGGCGATGCCGTCGTGAACATCAACGCGCCCGACGCCACCCGCCCGCGCGACCGGCTGCGGGGCAACAACCTCGTGAGGGACGATCTCGGCGTCCCGGTGTTCGTGGTGAATTCCGAACTCGAGGCGATCGCCTGTTATCCCGTGCGGCAGCCGGATAGCGAGACGTTCCGCTACTGGGAATCCGCCGGCACTTGCCACATCTCTGCGCAGGGCCAGCGTGACCGGCAGGGCAAACTGGTGCGAGACGGCGTGCGCATCTTGCCGCTCTCGGAGGGCATCAACCGCATCCCAATGATCCCGCTCTATGACGCGGCGTTTCACCATATGCATCGTTGGCTGACGGATGGGACGCCGCCGCCCTCACAGCCGAAGCTCGAATTCGCGGGCGACCCCGCCGAGGTGGTGCGAGACGAGCACGGCATCGCGACGGGCGGCATCCGCCTCCCACAGGCCGATGTACCGCTCGCCCAGAACAGCGCGATCCCGCTGACGGAGGACATCTTCGCGTACCTCGGAGGTTCGAGTCACGCCTTCTCCGCGGAGAAGATGCGGTCCCTCTACGGCGACCGTGAGACGTTCTTGGCGAAGTTCGAAACGGCGGCCCGGCGCGCGGTTGCGGCCGGCGTACTGCTGCCGCGAGACGTGGCCGGGCTGGTGGCCGAGGCGAAGGAGAGTTGGCGGGAATAGGGGCGCCTCACCGCCGCTCGGGGGCCGCAGTGCCGCGAACGCGCGCCAACCGGCAAGCTTGTTCGCTTCACGTAGGCCGACGGGCGATGATGGATGGAGACACCGATCGCCGCCGGTAGCGGCATCGATTTGGGGGACACATGGGATTGTTGACCTGGATTCTTGTTGGTCTCGTCGCCGGGTTGCTGGCCGAATTCATCCTCGGCGGGGGGACCGGGATTGGCCTTAGAGGGCTGGTCCTAACGACTCTGCTCGGGATTGTCGGAGCCGTGGTAGGGGGCTTCGTGAGCGTGGAGCTCGGCTATGGCGAAGTCACGGGATTCAACGTGCGGAGCCTCGTGATCGCCGTGCTCGGGGCGATTGCCGTGATCATCGTCTTCCGGGCGCTTTCGTCACGCGGAGGCGGTAGGCGACGGCGGCTCATCTAACCGGCGTCGTTCGAAAACCAACGCTTAGAGCGGCAGCAGGCCCGAACGTACGGCCATCGCCACTGCCTCCGAGCGGCTGGCCGCGCCCAGCTTCCCAAGGATCGATCCGACGTGAAATTTCACGGTGTGATCGCTGATGCCCAGTCGCAGGGCGATGGTCTTGTTCGGCAGTCCCGAGGCGACGAGCGTGAGGACGTCCACTTCGCGCCCACTGAGGGCAGCCACTGGCCGGCCCGATTCTGCGCGGACGGAGCTTCCGTGCCGTTCTCGAAGCGCCGATGCCACGGCGGGGTCCGCTACGAGGAGGCCGGTCGCCACCGCGCTCACCGCCGCGGCCAGCTCCTCCGCGCTCGCCCCCTGGAGGAGGAGGGCTCGCGGCACTGGCGTGGCCTCCTCGAGGGCCTGATAGAGCGTTGGTTCGTCGGCGAGGAAGACGATGGGGGTGCCCTCGGCCAGGTCCAGTAGCGCGGCGATCGCCGATTCGTCCTGCACATTGGCGACCAGCACATCGGCGGCGCTGAGGTCTACTTCGGCGCTCTCGGAAACAGTCGCGAATTCGCCGACCACGCGCATTCCCGGGGCGCCATCGAGCATTGCCCGCAGCCCCGCGCGGAGCGCGGGGTATGCCGCCGAGACGAGGATGCGCAGGGGTGCCGTGCCGGGGAAGGGATCGTCCATTCATTCCATCGTAGCGTCTGGCCGTCGGGCCAGCGCAACTGCCTCTTCAGGCTATGACAGATTGGAGGAGACGGACTGTTCGAGAACGAACGCGCAGGTCCCGGACAAGGGCTACTGGCTTCGCCAGGTCGTGCCTCCCGGTCCATCTTTGAGTTCGACGCCGAGCGCGAGGAGCCCATCGCGCACGCGGTCGGCGAACTCCCACTGTTTGCTGGCGCGGTACTCGCGGCGCATCTCCAGTAGCGCCTCGATGGCGTCGCTGGCATCGGGCCCCTCTTCGGGGAGGCCTGCCTTGCCGCGAATCTCCACGATCAGCGCGACGAACGGGGCCCGGTCCTGGGGCACACTCAGCGCCGGTGCAGCGAGCGTCAACCCGAGCACGCCGGCGAGCTCCCGTAACGTCTGTTGGGCGGGCCAGATCTCCCGTCCGCGGTCTCGCCCGCGATTGATCTCGCGCGAAAGATCGAACAGAG
>JBDSEP010000030.1:0-3957 GCA_039919985.1 Tepidiformaceae bacterium
CGCGTCACCTTCCTCGATGCCATGCGCGAATTCGGCGGGCCGGACCTCGAAGAGTTTACCAGCGCCGATTCCCTGCGAGACGAGCTTCGCCGCCGCGGTCTACAGGTCGCTGATGCCGCCGGCTACGGCAAGCTCGCGGATGAGGCGATGTCCACCTTCATCGAACCGCATCTCATTCAACCAACATTCCTGCTCGACTATCCCGTGGAGCTTTCGCCGCTGGCCAAGCGCCACCCCACAAACCCGCGCCTCGTGGAGCGCTTCGAGTGCTTTATGGCCGGGTTCGAATTCGGCAATGCCTACACCGAACTGAACGATCCGATCGAACAGCGCGCACGCTTCGATGAGCAGCTCGCCCTCCAGGCGGCGGGGGACGACGAGGTGGAGCTACTGGATGAAGACTTCCTCTTCGCCCTTCAGCACGGCATGCCGCCAACCGGCGGATTTGGCATGGGCATCGACCGCCTGATCATGATGCTCGCTGGGCAGAACTCGATCCGCGACGTAATCCTCTTTCCGCCCCACAAGACCCTCAAGCAGTGACCACGCCCCCCGTAGAACCTGTCGAGCGGCATCACACCGCTACCGCCTACATCGTCGCGGGCGCTCGCACGCTTCTGCTCTGGCACCTCAAGCTCCAGATGTGGCTTCCCCCCGGCGGCCACCTGGAATCGAACGAAGACCCCGTTCAGGCCGCCATCCGCGAAGCCCATGAGGAGAGCGGCCTCGACGTCGCCGTGTTGCCGCCGCCGGACCTTCTCGCTTGCGCAGGTCCGGCCGTGCTTCCGCCGCCGGCTGTGATCCTCATCGAGGACATCGTGCGGGCGGACCAGCCGTTCCACCAGCACATCGACCACGTCTACTTCACGATGGCCTTGCTCGAGGTCGATTTCGCCGCGCCTATCCCCCACGGTGCCCACCGATGGGTCACCGCCGAGATCATGGCGGGCTCTTTTTCGCTGCCAGCGCCCGATGGTACCCTCGTGCCAGTTGCCGAAGACGTCCGACTCCTTGGGCTTCGAGCACTCGCCGCAGCTGCGGCCACGGAGCCTGGAGCATGCTGAGCATCCAATTTATTCGCGAAAACACCGAACGCGTGAAGCGCGATATGGCCTTGCGCAACACCAGCGCCCCGATCGACCGCGTGCTTTATCTCGATGAGCAGCGCCGCGAGCTGCTCCAGCAGGTCGAGGCCCTCCGCAGCAAGCGCAACGCCGTAAGTAAGGCGATCGGCGCAGCTAAGGAATCGAGCGGCCGTGAGCAGCGCATCATGGAGATGCGCCTCGTGGGCGACGAGATCGATCGTCTCGATACGCGCCTCAAATCCGTCGAGACGGAGCTCCACGAAAAGCTACTGGAAATCCCGAACGTCCTCGACCCCTCAGTCCCCAAAGGCCCGGATGAAGAGTCGAACGTGGTTCTCGCGACGGTCGGCGAGAAGCGCAGCTTCGGCTTCCAACCCCGGCCCCATTGGGAGATCGCGGAGATCCTCGATGGCATCGATTTCGAACGAGGCGTGAAGATGTCCGGGTCGCGCTTCTACGTGCTGAAGGGCGCTGTGGCCCGCCTTCAGCGCTCGCTCATTCAGTTCTACCTTAACGAGCACACCGCGGACGGGTTCACCGAATGCTACCTGCCGAACATGCTCTCCGAGGCTTCACTCTGGGCATCCGGCCAACTGCCGAAGTTTCGCGATAACCTCTACCGCGACGCGGAGCAGGACTACTTCTTCATCCCCACCGCTGAAGTGGCCTTCGTAAATCTCTACCGCGACGAGATCCTCCCTGTAGGTTCCTTGCCCCAGCGCTTCGTCGCGCACACCCCCTGCTTTCGGCGCGAAAAAATGAGCGCCGGCCGCGACGTCCGCGGAATCAAGCGCGGCCACCAGTTCGAGAAGGTCGAGATGTTCGTTTACAGCGAACCGGAGGAGAGCGCCGCGGAGCTGCAGCGGCTCGTGCTTCGAGCGCGCGCGCTCCCGGAAAAGCTCGGCATCCCTTACCGCGTGCTCGAGCTCTGCTCCGGGGATGTCGGCTTCAACGCCACCCGGACGTACGACATCGAGATGTGGGCACCCGGTCAGGATGAGTGGCTCGAAGTCAGCTCGGTCTCGAACTGCCTCGATTTCCAGGCCCGCCGGGCCAACATTCGCTACCGGCCGGGCGGCGAGGCGACCGCTGTGCGGCACCCGCACCTTCTCAACGCTTCGGGCCTCGCATTACCGCGTTCGGTCATCTCCGTGTTGGAGAACTACCAGCAAGAAGATGGCTCGGTCGTAGTCCCCGAGGTCCTTCGTCCGTACATGGGGGTGGACCTGATTGAGCCTGTCCGGGCCTGATGCCCATCTTGCTCCCGAGTTCCTGCGCTGGGTTCGCACAAGCTCGAGGGCTGCGAATGCGGCTACGACTACTCCCCGGATGACGCCCCAACGCCAGACTAGCGTTGCCGCTCTCCCCGGCGCTACTTCTTCGGCGCGTCGTTGATCGCCACGGCCGCTTTGCTCGGGCGGTCCAGGATCTCGTCGATCAAGCCGTAGGCCAGCGCGTCCGGTGGTGCCAACCAGAAGTCGCGGTCCGTGTCGTGCTCGATCTTCTCCATCTCCTGCCCGGTGGTGGTCTGGATGATGCCCCGCAGCACCTTCTGCAGGCGGATTGTTTCGCGCGCCTGGATCTCGATGTCCCGCGCCTGGCCCTGCGCTCCACCGAGCACCTGGTGGAGGTGGATGGTGGCGTTCGGCAGGGCAAACCGCTTCCCCTTCGCGCCTGAGGTGAGCAGGACCGTGCCCATGCTCGCCGCAAGGCCAATGCAAACGGTCGAAACCTTGGGCCGAATCAGGTTCATCGTGTCGTAGATCGCGAGACCAGCCGTCACACTGCCCCCCGGGCAGTTGATGTACATCATGATGTCCTTCTCATCATCCTCGCGTGCGAGGTAGAGAAGCTGCGCGATGATGATGTTCGCGATCATCGCGTCAATCGGCGTTCCCAGGAAGACGATGCGCTCCTTGAGCAGCAGCGAGTAGATATCGTAGGCCCGTTCCCGGCGTCCATCCGATTCAATGACAAAGGGCATGATGTCCATGGCGCGGTCGATTTCGTTCAGGGGAGGCCTCCAACCAGATTCAGAACCTCCAGTGTGGGGGGTAGCACAACGATCACGCAAAGCAGCGCGGAACCTCAGCGGGAAGCGGAAGAGGAGCGAAACGAGTCGCCCTCGACCTAGGCCCAACCCAAATCGGTGCGACCATGCCACGGTTCAGTTGGCAGAACGCTCGTACCAGCGCAGGACGCGCAACGCTCGCAGCGTGTTCCAGCGGCTCGCCTGACCGTCGCCATCCTCGAGCGCGAAATGCACCCGGCCGGGATGTGTGTTCTCCAGCAGCCACGTGCCATCCGGCTGCTCAGCGGAGCGTACCAACGCGATCGACTCTTCCAGTCGCGAGTCCGGTACGCCTCCGGCCCAGCGAAAGTAGTCGAGCACTCGCAGCACGTCGTAGTGCCATTGCACGGGAAACGAGAACCGGATCCACGCCGGGTTCACGACGTCGCCCGTGCTCTTACGCCGGAACAGCTTCCGTTCCAGGAGGTACTCCTCGCCCCGGCGCCGAGCGGCGATCGACTCTGCGGAGCCACCGCTGGCGCGTTCGTGCGCAAGCAACCCTTCGAGGACGTTGATCGTGGTCGCGAACGACGACCGGACGGACCCGTTCTCGGCTTCGCAGTTCCATCCGCCGTCTTCGAGCTGCTCTCCCAGCAAGCGGGATACAACGCCTTCCACGTCCTGTTCAAAGTAGCTGCCCAGTGCGACCGTCCTGCCGTTGATGCACGGCTCGACCTCCCCGCTGAAGAACGGCTGCCCGGCGTGCTCCCAGCGGCAGCCGTCTCGAACCTGAGTCACCGCTATCCGTACCTTTTCCGAGCTCGGGTCGATGCCGAACTCATGAAGCAGCTGGAGTGTGGG
>JBDSEP010000058.1:0-15658 GCA_039919985.1 Tepidiformaceae bacterium
GCGCCCGATGAACTTATCGAAGTGGTAGGCGATGTCGCTGGCGTAGTAGGTGGGGCGGCCATCGGAGCGAACCACCACGTTATCCTTGTCTTCGCCCAGTTCGCTCGAGGCGAACCAGAGTGCACCCTCGCGCTCCACCAACTGGCCCTGTTCGCGAAGGAGCGCCATCGCCCGATCGAAGCGTCCTTCCGGGTCGTAGAGCGATTTTTCGCTGAACCACTGGTCGTAGCTAACGCCAAACGCGCCGAGCGTCTTTCGGATATGCCGAACCATCAGTTCGATGCCGAGTGGCCCAAGTTCAACCGGTCCAGCTTCCCCTGCTGGGCGGAGGAACCCGTCCCCCGCTTCCGCCTTGATCTCGCGGGCGAGATCAACCATGTAGTCGCCGGGGTAGCCGTCTTTGGGAATATCCACTTCGCGCCCGAACTGTTGCTGGTAGCGTGCGTAGAGCGTGTCCGAAAAGGCATCGGTCTGCGTGCCCGCGTCGTTTACGTAATACTCACGTTCCACGCGGTAGCCTGCCGCCCCCAGAGCGGATGCGAGCGCGTCGCCGATCGCCGCTCCCCGCCCGTTGCCCACGTGGAGGGGCCCCGTGGGGTTCGCGGAGACGAACTCGACCTGTGCACTCTTGCCGGTGCCCAGCGAGATATCGGCGTAACCCGGCCCGGCGGCGATTACGTGCTCCACCTGCTGCTGGAGGAACGGCGCGGAGATGCGGATATTGATGAATCCTGGCGGCGCCACGGTGGGCGGATCGATAGCTGCGTCCGCCGGAATATGGCGCGCAATAACCTTCGCTATCTCGAGGGGAGGCTTCATCGCGGCGCGCGCAAGGCGAAGCGGCAGAGTGCTTGCGAAGTCACCGTTCGCGGTGTCCTTCGGCCGCTCTATCCCAGTCTTCGGCACCGCGACATCCGGTAGTTCGCCGGCAGCGATGGCGGAGAGCACGGCCTGTGAAAGCAATCCCTCAAGGTAAAGGCGGATGTCGCGCGTATCTGGCATGGAACGTACAGGGTAGGTGCAAAGCGAGAATTGGTGAAGCGCGAACTCCGCTCAGCGTTCGCTAAAGGGGTAGCCGCCGCAACGAGCTAAGTCTGCGACGTCGCGCGCGGCCTGTTCCGCGTTCTCGATGACATCCATGGGATAGGAGTAACGCTCGCGGTGCAGCTCGAATTCATCGACGTCAATCAGGTCAATGAAGCCGTTCGCACGCACGGTCACGTCCAGGTCCAGGTCCACGTAACCGATCTGGCAGCCATCGAAGGAGGGCGGCGTGGTGATGTTGCAATACCAGAGAGCGAGGGAGCAGCCGGGGCGGGAGAGCCGAAAAACGTTGTACCAGCGATTGCGCCAGAAATAGACTCGGCTGTCGTACGGCGAACGGAACTCGCCGCGGCTGGTGTAGATGGGCGTGCGCGCGCGGTACTGCGCGATGATCAGCGTCCCGTCGTCGGAAAGCACCTGGAACGGCTGGATCCAGTGAGCGGCTCCGTCATACTTCGTTGCCCGAAGGAGGACGCGCGACCCGGGCGTGGCCTTCGGAGTCTGGGGAGGCTGCATTAACAAATCATACACGCGCCGCTGCTTGGAGACGGACCGTTACGTGAAGTGACCGAAAATCGAGGGGTTTATAGCTACGAGTGAGCCTAATTGTTGACGATGGTCAGGCCCGCCACCGTTCCGCCGATGATCGCCACGGCACCAAGGATGGCGCAGAACGCGACGGCCCCGCGGCTGAACGTTTCTCGGACATCTTGCCGTAGGGGAGCGGCATTCGGATCCGCCGGTGGATGCGCTTCGTGGCCGTGCTGCTCGGCCAGCGGGGTGGGCAATTCGGGGTGAAGGTCGGCCATCTGGATCCCTCCGAGGTTAGTCTGTGCATTCTCCTTCGCCCGCACTTTCCGCGCACACCTCTCCGCCCACATCGCTGGTAGCCTTATTGCATGACTGAGCCCCGCCCTGCTCGCCGCCGCCTCATTAGGAAGACGATCACGGTGGCGGGGAACTTCGAAAAGGGCTGCGCAGACTTCAATGCGGGACGCTATTTCGAATGCCACGAGTGGTTCGAGGAGATCTGGCAGGAGGAGCAGGGTGCCGTGCGGGACCTTTACAAGGGTCTGATCCAGATAGCAGCGGCCTTCGTCCACCTCGGCCGAGGGAAATTCGTTGGTGCCGAACGCCTGTTGCGGACGGGCGTGGGCTATCTCGCGCCCTACCGTGAAGATGGTGCCATGGGCTTCGACGTCGAGGCCATCGCTGCCGCCGCGGCACGAGTACACGGCCGCCTACTCGCGGCCGGTCCAGCCGGCGTAGCTGCCCTGGACCTCACTGAGCGACCACGCTACGCCTTCGACCAGGCGCGCCTCGCCTCGGAAGCGCAACGCTGGGCCGCCTGGGGGTTCGATGACAAAGGGCACCCGCTTGCCCTGGAAGTGACCGTCCCGGAGTAGGCGTACGATCGCTCGAATGTCACCCAAAAGGCCGATGCTCTAGGCTGAGCGCTGGGCGAGGATCCGTAAACGAATCAATGCATACGGCAGGAGCAGAGATGACCAACAACGGCAGCGGCGAGGCGGACATCGTCATCGAAGCTCGCGATGTCCAGAAGACTTACGACACAGGTTCCATCAAAGTGTTCACCTTGCGCGGCGTGTCCCTTCGCGTCCCGCGCGGCGAAATGCTGGCGATCATGGGTCCCTCGGGTTGTGGAAAAACGACGCTTCTTAACAGCCTCTCCGGGCTCGATGAGTTTGATTCCGGCGTGGTGCTGATCGAAGGGAACGATCTTTCGCGCATGGCGGACGACCGGAAGACTGAATTCCGGGCAAAAGATATGGGCTTTGTCTTCCAGACATACAACCTCCTGCCAGTCCTAACCTCTGTGGAGAATATCGAGCTTCCGCTGATTGTCTCGGGTACGAAACCGAAGCTGGCCCGCGAACAGGCGCTCGCCTCGCTCGAACGGGTGGGGCTGCTCGATAAGGCTGGACAGCGCCCGTCTCAACTCTCCGGCGGTCAACGCCAGCGCGTAACCGTCGCCCGCGCCCTCGTGAACAAGCCGGCTATTGTGTGGGCCGATGAACCGACCGGAGCGCTCGATTCCACGACCGCCACCGAAATCATGGACCTCATCGTGGACCTCAACTCCACCGCGCATCAGACCTGCGTGATCGTGACGCACGACCCCAAGGTTGCCGCCCGGTGCCACCGCACCATCCACATGGCGGACGGCCAGATCGTGCGCGAGAACAGTCGCGCCGAGATGCTCGCCGTGGCTTCAGGCCACTAGCGGAATGAACGAACTTTTCGGACTCTCGATGAACTACATCGCGATCGGCTGCGTCGTCGTGACGCTGTCCATTCTGCTCTTCGTTGCGTTCATCGCCGTGCGCAACCCGGTGATGTTCAAGATGGGTTTGCGCAACATTCCCCGGCGGAAGCCACAGACCGCGCTCATCGTCATCGGACTCATGCTCTCCACGCTGATCATGTCCGCTGCCTTTGGCACTGGTGACACGCTCACGAGCAGCGTTACGTCCGAGGTTTACAGTATCCTTGGCCGGGCGGATGAAGTGATCACCTGGGACACTGACAAGGAGGCGAAGCCGCTCGATGAGCAGCTTATCCCGCTCTCCACAGTGGATGCTCTCAGCCAGCAGTTCCAGGGCGACGCGGATATCCAGGCCTTCGTGCCGTTCCTGAGCGAGAAAATCTCGTTGCAGGACCAGCGCACGAAGCTGAACGAGGCCTCACCGCGGATCGTTGGCTTTCGCGCCGACGATGCAAAGGCGCTCGGCGGCCTTCGGGACCTCGACGGTCGGGAAGTTACACTCTCTGGAAAGGAGATCGCCGTCAGCAAGAAGCTGGCCGAGGCGATAGACGCGCGCCGGGGAGACACGCTCCTTGCCTTCTATCGTGGCGCGGCGTCGGAGTTCACCGTCAAGGCCATCGTGCCGAACACGCTGCTCGGCGGCACCTTTGGCCCCGGTGAACGCAAGGGAGCGGCAGTGGACTTCTCAGTATTAGCGTCTCTCACCGGGAAGACCGGCAGCGCGGACGGTGTGTTCGTGTCGAACCGCGGCGGCGTGAAGGGCGGGATCGCCCATTCGGACGCGGCCAAAGTCAAGATCGAACGCGCGTTGACGGGCTCCCCGTACAAGGTGGAAACCTTCAAGAGGGATGGCATCCGATTCGCCGAACTTATCGGGAACGCATTCACAACGGTGTTCATCGTCTTCGGGCTCTTCTCCATCGCCGCAGGCGTGCTCCTCATCTTCCTGATTTTTGTGATGCTGGCCGCCGAAAGGAAGCCCGAGATGGGCATGGCCCGCGCGATCGGAGCAAAGCGCCGCCAGTTGGTCGAGTCATTCCTCGCTGAAGGGATGGGGTACGACCTTGGGGCAGCTGTGGCTGGGCTCGTCGCTGGAATGGCCGTTACGCTCGCCATGATCCAAATAATCAAGTCTGCGGCAGGCGAAAATCTTGCCCTGAACCTCGCGGTGACCTTCACCCCACGGAGCATGGTCGTCGCCTTCTGCCTCGGGGTTATGGCTACCTTCCTCGTGATCTTCATCGCATCCTGGCGAGCCAGCCGCCTGAATATCACTTCGGCGATTCGCGATCTGCCCGAAACGAAGCCCCTGAACCCCGAGGCGGCGACCTGGATGGGCTACTTCCGTGCCGCCCTGAACGGCATGATCGCGCTCGGCCTGCCCGTGGGGTTCTCGCTCTTTCTCCTCGGACCGGTCGGCATGCTCTTCGGCATTCCGCTCGTGCTGATTGGCCTCGTTAGCCCCTGGTTCTACCTGCTGCGCGGCTCCAACGTGGCGCTTCCGCGTGAACTCCGCCTCCAGGAAGGGCCGCCGAAATGGCCCTGGATTCTTGGTCTCGCCCTTCCCGTCGTCGGCTGGCTGGTGATTCTGCCCTGGTATTTCCTCGCGCTGCTGCTCGTCGTCATAGTGCGCGATCGCAAACCGGCTGCGTTGGCGCGTTGGCTACCAGCCGCCGGCATCCTCGCGCCGCCTCTCGGATTCGTACTGGTGCTTCTGCAGCACGTCCGCACCCGCATCGCCTGGAGCGCAGGCGTGGCATTTGCCTTTGGAGTCGCGGGCGCCGCGCTCACCTTCGCCGGGCTGGACCGGGATAGCGCCTTCTTCTTCTTCCTTGGCGTTTCTCTCCTCTTCCTCTGGGTGGCGGTGACGCTTCGCTACTTCGGCAAAAACGAGCGTGTCTCGTTCACCGCTACCAGCGCCCTGCTCCTCGTGCTCTGGTATCTGCCCAGCAAAGTCTACGAGCCGGTGTTTGGCGAACTCAACGGGGACATCGAGATGTTCTTTTTGAGTGGCATGGTGATGGTTACCTGCGGCGTCTTCATCATCGTCTATAACGCCGACATCGTGCTGCCGCTACTTGCTCGCCTCGGCTCGCGCTTTGGACGCATCCTTCCCGCGATCAAAACGGGAGTCGCCTATCCGCTCACTGCTCGCTTCCGCACGGGAATGACGATGATCATGATCGGGCTGATCATGTTCTCGCTCGTGATGATTACGACCTTGAACACGAACTTCGCCCAGATTTACTTCAACGACGACACCAAGGGCGGCTTCGACGACGTTCTCCAGGTGAACGATAACAACACCATCGACAGCATCACGGATGCCATCGCCAGGTCTGGTGTCGATACCTCTCCTATCCGCGCAACCGGCGAATTAAGGGTCGTCTACCCGTTCGAGGCGGAAGTCGAGAATCGCGACAGGAAGGTGAAAGACGGTCAGGTCCCTCCGTTCAGCCGCTACACCGTATTCGGCGCGGATGAGGGATTCTTCGCGGCCACCACAATCCCGTTCAAGTTCCGGGCCACGGGATACGGATCGGATCGCGCCGTCTGGGACGCCCTCTCCCGCGATGCCACTCTCGCGGTCATCCCCGCATCGCTCATCACTCCGCCAGACGGCTTCAGCGGGCAGGGCGACGAGATCCTTCAGTTGAACCCCGTGAAGGACGACTTCGCACCGTTCACGCTGCAACTCCGAGACCCTGGCACCGGCGCCGCCACGACCGTCACCGTCGTCGGGGTGATGAAAGAAGTCGGCGATTCGTTCCTTTCTCTCGCCGATCCGAACGGGAATGGCGTCGGCGGGCTGGTAGCCTCGAAGGAGACGGTCCTCGCCACCTATCGCTCGGCGCGAGGACAGCGCTTCTACCTCTCGCTGAAAGCGGGTGCGGACCCGGAGGCCTACGCCAAGATCGTAGAATCCGGACTGGTCCAGGCTTCAGCGGATTCCCTGCAGGCCCTTCTCGATGACCAGCAGGCCATACAGGTCGGCTTTCTCCTGGTTTTCCAGGGATTCATGGGCCTCGGCCTGATCGTGGGCATCGCGGCGCTCGGTGTGGTCGCCTCGCGCGCGGTCGTGGAGCGCCGCCAGCAGATCGGCATGCTGCGGGCCATCGGATACCAGCGCGGCATGGTGGCGCTCAGCTTCCTCTTCGAATCCGGCTTCATCGCCCTCTCCGGCATCTTGCTGGGTCTGACGTTGGGCCTGTCGCTCGCCTGGGTGCTGTTCACGCAGGGAGATATCGGCACCGAGTCCGAGGGCGCGGGCTTCGTTGTGCCGTGGCTAAACCTGGCGATCATCTGCGGAATCGCCTTCGGTGCATCAATGGTGACGACCTACCTGCCCGCTCGAAGCGCCTCTCGAGTACCAATTGCGGAGGCCTTGCGTTACGAATAGCGGCGCCACAACCTGATCGGGTACAAAAGAGGCGCAACCGTGGTTGCGCCCCTTCTGCGTTGGTTCGCTCTGTGGTTGTTCTGTCAGGCGATTCGAAGAAAGCGCCCCAAAGTGGCGGTGACTTCTGCTCGCAACAGCTTGACATCGACTAAGGGCACCATTGGGAGTTTGGGGGCCTTCCTAGACTTGGCCTTCTTTTCGATGAGGTACTCCTCGCGATGACGCATCGCGTGGGTAGGCTCTTGAATAGGGTTGAGATGGCTCGGCTCGAAATTCATCGTCGCCCTCCTGTTAGATTGTTACTCTTTTCACAATGTAGCACGAGGGGCGCGTCGCGGTGCCGAAGAAGTGGCGCTTTGGCATCGGAGCTCTCTATCCGGCTATTGGTAAAGGCTAAACAGGTAGCCATCCGGGCCCATGACCGTGCACTCGGAGCCACCGTCCACGTCGTAGGGGGCGGCGATGCCCTGGGCTCCCCGCTTGAGCGCTTCGCGGTAGGCCGACTCTACGTCGCTGATCTGGAAGCGCATCTCAGTACCGATGCCTCGCGCCACACCTTCTCGAGTGACGGCGTTGAACCAGGGGTGGCCGCGGTACGCCTCGTCCGCGTGGATCACGATGGAGACGTCGCCCGCTCGCAGCTCGGCGAATCCGGGGTGCCGGCCGTGGACCGGCACACCTGCCACGCCCTCAAGGAAATCGGCGAGTGCGAACACGTCCGTGGCCCAGAGCACCAGACCAAAACCAGGTTCAGCCATTGGCTATCCGACCTCTCCGCGGACTTCTATAACTTTTAGTCAAGTGTCAAGACCCCAGCTGTACATAAGAGGCGGTAGGCGTGAAAACTTGCCCACTACTGTGTGAAATCTCCGTTACCTGGGTCGAAATTTCGGAAGCGAAACGTCCTCGTGGCGCTCCCAATCTACCTGCACTGCCATGCCCACCGTGATCTCCCCGTTCTTGAGGCCGACCAGGTTGGTCGGCAACCGCGGCCCTTCCTCAAGCTCCACCACCGTCACGTTGTAGGGGAGTTCGAACCCCGGGTGGTACTTCTGATGCATGACGCCGAACGTCCGCACCGTGCCTCGTCCGCTGGATTCGACCCACTGGAATTCCGGCGACAGGCAGTCATCGCAATGATGGCGGGAAGGCAGGCGGAAAGCACCACAGTCGGTGCATTTCATGAGCATCAGTTTGCCCTCCATGGCCCCCTCGAAGAATGGTCGGGAGGATTCGTCTGCTTCTGGCAGTGGCTTGGGGATGGTTCGGTCTGGCGTCATCGGTACGCTCCTATTCGGCGTGTGGGCTAAGGATGAGGGCGGCGTGGTAGCTGAGGCTGCCACCGTTTCCCGTGCAGAGGATCCGGTCATGTTTCGCGACCTGGCGTTCCCCGCCCTGTCCGCGTCCCTGGATGATCGCTTCGCTCAGGGGAGTCATGCCCCACATGTAGTACGCCGAGAGTTCGCCGCCTCCGGTGTTGGTTGGGAGTGAGCCGCCCGGCCCGAGTTTGCCATCGGCGACGAACGGCCCCCCTTCGCCCTTGGCGCAAAAGCCGTAGTCCTCCAGCGTGACCAGCACGGTATAGGTGTAGCAGTCATAAAGCTGGCATACGTCGATTTCGGCGGCGCTGCAGCCCGCCATCGCGAAGGCGGTCTTCGCTGCAATCTTGCCGCCGGTCTCCGTCTCCCAATCGCTACCCGCGCGTCCATGGTCGCCGGGGTGGCCCTGACCCATGCCGTGAATGTAGACGGGCGGCTGGGCAAGCGTCTTCGCGCGCGCCGCGGAGCTAACGATGACCGCCACCGCGCCGTTGGATACGAGGCAGCAGTCCAGCAGGTGGAGCGGCTCGATGATCCAGCGAGAGGCGTGGTAGTCCTCCATGGTCATCGGTTCGCGCATCTGGGCGAGGGGGCTCATTACTGCCCAGGCTCGCTGCGAGACCGCGATCTGGCCGAGCTGGTCCTGAGTGGTGCCGTAGAGGGACATGTGCCTGCGGGCCGCGAGGGCGTACGGAGTATTCGCGCCAAAGTAGCCCGCGGCCGCGTAGAGCCCGGGCATTCCTTTCGGGCGCCCCGGGTTGCGCGCCGCCGCGCCGTAGGCCGCGCCAGAGGAGGTGTTCTCCTTCAACGGCGCATCGGCGAAGACGCAGACGACGTTGTTCGCCATCCCGGCCGCGATCGCCATCGCCGCGTACTGGACCATCTGAGCGGCCGTGGAACCGGCGGCATTCATATGGTTCATCAGGCGCAGGTTTTCGAGCCCGAGGTAGTTCTGGAGGCCGAGCGTGAGACCGCCGCCAGTCGTGCCGGTGATTCCGGCGTTAATCAGGAGGCCGTCGATGTCCGCCTTCGCCAGCCCAGAATCGGCGATAGCGGTGCGCACCGCGTCGGCCGCCAGTTCAGCGGTGGACTTCCCGTAGATGCGGCCCATGGGCGTCATGCCCAGGCCGGTGATGGCGGCGGCGCCCCGCAGCGGATGTGGCATGTGAACTCCTTGCAGGGCGCATCTTACGGCTACGAGTGGCGAGTGCCGAGTTCCGACGTAGCGCTTCTCCTGCAGGAAGGGGTACTCCTTCCGAATATGCTGCCGATGCTTCAACTGTGGTGCGTGTCGAACCGCTTTTTGTCGCCTTCGCCGTGCTGGCGCTTATGCTGACGGCCTGCCAGTCCAGCTCAAGCGGCGAGCCCGCCGCAGCGGCGAGCCCGACTACGCAAGGCACAGGCTGTCCGGCTACCGTTGGGCGCCTGGGCCCCGGCGACGGTACCCTCTTCGGGCTGAACCTGGACTGGGCGCGTGATACTCCCGCTGCCGCCAGTGAGCGACTCGGCCGAGAGCCGGCGGTTTACGTGCTATTCGCTTCCTACCCGCCAACTCCCGAGGAGTGGAAGGGGATCGAGGAAGCCGCTTCTACACTGCTCACGAAGCGCGCGGCCCTGCTGCTCACCCTCGAACCGATGGGCGGGCTCTCGACGGTAACGGCCGAGAATGCCGCCGCACTCGCGAGCCATCTTGCTACCTACAATTCACGCGGCTTGCCTGTCTACCTCCGGTTCGGCCACGAAATGAATGGTTCGTGGTACCCCTGGAGTCAGCAGCCCGAGCAGTACGCTGCCGCGTTCCAGCTAATCGCTAACGCGGTGCACCGCGCCGCGCCATTGACCGCCACGGTGTGGGCCCCGAACTACGGCGGCGGCTATCCCTTTGGCGGCGGGCGTTACAACGCCGTCCGCGGTGGCGCCGCGTACGCGTCACTCGATACGAACCACGACGGCCAGGTCTCTAGTGAGGATGACCCCTACGCGCCGTACTACCCGGGGGACGATTCTGTGGACTGGGTTGGCATCTCGCTCTACCACTGGGGCAACGCCTACCCCTGGGGCGAAAACGAGATGCCCGAGGGCGGAAAGTTCGTTGCTCAGCTTCGAGGCTTGTATTCCGGCGTCGGCGGAGACGAGACCGCGGTACCAGATTTCTACGGCTTGTACGCCGAGGGCCGCGGAAAGCCGCTCGCCATTACCGAGACCGCTGCCTTCTACGAGCCAGGGGAACCAGGAGCCCCGGCAGCCTCGATCAAGGAGGCGTGGTGGACACAAGTCTTCGCCGCCGTAAGCGAACTGCCGGGCATCCGCATGGTCAACTGGTTCGAATGGTCGAAGTTTGAGGGCGAAGTGAACCACGAGGTGGATTGGACGGTCTCGAATGAACCCTCGATGGCCGGGCGTTTTGCGGCCGCGCTTCCGCCCCGCTTCCTCTTCGCACCGCTCTACGCGGGCTGCCCAGGAAAGGCAAGCAAAACATGAGCCACGCAAAAACAGCGCTTCCAAGGCCTGCGACTCAAGCCACTGCCCCTGCAAACGCGCCGCGCGAGACGGCCGTGCACGTCATCGCCATGATTGCCGTGGGGTGCGGAGCGGGCTACCTCGCGTGGCGGGCGGCGTTCACGTTGAATCCTGACGCCCTCTGGCTTTCGATTCCGCTACTCATCGCCGAAATCCACGCCTATCTCACGTTCTGCCTGTTCGTTTTTATGGCCTGGGACGTCCGTCCCGTCAGGCCGCCGGCCGGGGAAGTGCGCGGGCGGATCGGCCTGTTCATCCCCACCTTCAGCGAGCCCTATTCCGTCCTTGCGCTGACCATCGCCGGGGCGTGCGAAGTGCGTCATCCGCACGAGACATGGGTACTGGACGACGGCAATCGCGAATGGGTTCGGGAACTCTGCGAGCGCTTCGGGGTGCGCTACGTTGTGAGGCCGGACCACGCTTCAGCGAAAGCGGGCAACCTCAACCACGCTCTCGCGATCTCGAATTTCGACTTCGTCGGGATTGTCGATTGCGACATGGTCCCATCGCCGGCATTCTTCGACGACATGCTTCCCTACTTCGCAGACGAAAAGGTAGCGATCGTGCAGGGGCCGCAGGATTTCTACAATCTCACGAGCTTTCAGCATGCGGGCGATGACAGCAGCTGGCACGAACAAGAGAGCTTCTACAAAGTTATCCAGCGCGGCAAGAACCGCTGGAACGCGGCCTTCTGGTGTGGGTCGCCGTCGATTGTTCGGACTTCGGCGATCAGGGACGTAGGCGGCGTGGCGACCGAGACGATTACGGAGGACCTGCACACCTCGTTGCGCATCCACCGAGCGGGCTGGAAGACAGTCTTCCACCATGGCGAGGCCGCAAAGGGTCTCGCGCCGGACGACTACGATGGATTCATCCTCCAGCGGCTGCGCTGGGCGAACGGCTCGATGCAGGTGATCCGTCGCGAATGGCGCCGACGCGGGCTGACGTTGGCACAGCGGCTGAACTACATGGCCAGCACGGGCACCTACTTCGATGCCTATCGAAAGCTCATCATGCTGCTGATCCCACCGGCTATTCTCTTCGCTGATCAGCTGCCGGTTCGAGCGCCTGGACTCGTGTTTTTCGTCGCTTGGGCCGTGCAGTTCGCATCGATCACGGCCGCGAACAAGGCGCTCGGGCGCGGCTATCACCGGTTCTGGCGCACGGAGATGTTCGACCTGATGAAGCTATTCGCCTTCGTCAGCGCCGGGCTGGCGCTGGCCATCGAACGGAGCGTGCATTTCAGGGTGACGCCGAAAGGCGAGGCCGGCAGGAAGCACGTTCACCCGTTTATCGTGCCCTACCTTGCGCTTCTCGGACTCTACGTCCAGGGCATCGTTGTTGGCGGTTTACGGTTGAACGGCGGCCTCTGGCAGACGCGCAACGCACTTGCAACGGTTGCGGCGATGTCCTGGTCGGCGGCCATTATGGTGGTGGTCGGGGCGATTGTTTGGCGCTCATACCGCCACATTACCCGTCGCCGCGCATACCGCTTCCCGGCGAACGAAAGCATCCTCTGCAGGGACGCTTACAGTGTCAGTCCGGCGATTCTGCGCGACCTCACGGTGGACGGTGTGCGGTTCAGGTCGGAGCAGATGATCGAACCCGGAGAATCGGTCTCCGTCCGCGCTCGTGAGGAAGGCGCCCAGTGGGTGGCAGCGACCGTCCTGAGTTGCGAGCCCGAGGACGGTGGTTGGGTGGTCCGTGCCGTCATCGGAGAGAGCATCGAGGCTCGCGACGAGCTCGCGCGGCTCATCGCGGGCCGGCTGTTCCCTCTCCAATCCAGCGACGAGGCGAGTCAGCTGGACTCGGCGGGCATTCTCCGGGCCGCCTGAGGTCCGCTTCGCCACACGCTGCGCGATTTTGACACGCAGCCGTGCGCTGGGAGGCCGTCCCTGGTCTTCCGAACGCGATAAAGCGTGGGCAAACTGGTGCCATGCAGAACCTTCGTCGCAAGCGACTGGCGGGCAAGATCGCCCTCCAAACGCCAGTGATCTCCCTTCAGAACAGCCGCGACGGCCGGCGGGCTACGTTAGTACTGACAGCGCACCTCGGGGACGAGTCGTATTTCCAGGAGCTGCGCACGGCGATCGCTCGGACCGAAGCGCCCGTTTACTTCGAATCCGTCCGTTCGCTCGACTCGAGCGCGGAACACTGGCGAGAGCCGTACCACCGCTTCCTCAAATCGCTACGCGAGGACCTGTACGCGGGCATCGCGGGTCTGGGTTTGCTGGCGTTCCAGGGCGACCACCTCGCGCCCGAACCCGGGTGGACGAACGCGGATGTCGATTGCTGTACGTTGGCCACGAAGTTACGGGCGGCGAAGGTGCCGCTGCTGCGGTATGAGATGGCGTTCGGCTTGCTTCGCCAACTGATCTCGCGCGCCCAGCGAGGGGACCAGGCGGCGCTTAGAAGCCTGGAGAAGGCGATCAAGTGGGGACTTTTCGCGGTCAGCTTCGCCCCTCTCTTCAACCTGGTGCGGCTGATGCCGCGCACGCGCTCCTTCTACCACGTCATCAGCGACTGGCGCAGCGAGGAGGCTGTTAAAGTGGTGGACGGGGCGGGGGGCGACTTTGTGCTGATCTACGGCGCGGCACATGGCGAATTGATTCTGCAGGGGCTCGCGCGAGTTGGCTTTGGCGAAACGTCGCGTAGGTGGCTCACCGTCTTTACGGCGTAGCGCGAAGCGGCTGGGACTAGGGATACCTTTCGATCGACGGTCACGGGCGGCTCGATGAGCCGGGCGGCGTGACCGCTGCTAGAGTTCCATTCGAATCGTGCTAGAAGCTACCGCGGAGGGATTATCTTGGAGTTTGGCATTGGCAATATGTGGGGCGATATGTTCGGCCTCGGGGTCCCCGTCTGGGAGCGAATCATCCGCGCCGTGCTGGTCTACGCGTTCGCCTCCGTAGCGCTTCGGCTGGCGGGAAAACGGGAGATCGGGACGCTCAATCCGTTCGACCTCGTCGTCATCCTCTTCCTCTCGAACATCCTGCAGAACTCAATAATTGGCGATGACGTCTCGGTGACCGGCGGGTTCATCGGCGCGGCAACCCTGATGATCATCAATCGAGGCGTCCAGCGGTTCCTCTTCCAGCATCCACGGCTGGATGGCATTCTGGAGGGTAAGCCGCGGGCCCTTATCGAAGACGGGAAGATCCTCCAGGAGAACCTCAGCAAGGAACTCGTGACCGAGGACGACCTGATGGTGGCACTCCACAAGCAGGGCCTCCTCGAACTTGCGGACGTGGAGAAGGCGGTGCTTGAGACGGACGGGAACATCTCGGTGGTCCCGAAACGGCCGAGCGGGGAAGAGCAGAGGCAAGCGGCGCTGGAGCAGCAACTTACTCGGATAGAGGCCAGCCTCGCGGCCTTGATGGCGAACCGTCCCAGCGCATAAACAGTACTCGACGGTAGCGCTTACACACCGGTCCTGCGGATTTTCGAGACCGCCGCGTGTAACCAGTGCAAGCGCAACGCTCAGTCTTCGGGCGCTGCTTGCCCGCCGGTCGGCAAGGAAAAACTGACCGTGGTGCCAACACCGACCTCGCTCTCTGCCCAGATTCTCCCACCGTGGTCCTCGACGATCCTGTTGGCGATATACAGGCCAAGACCAAAACTCCCCGGCTCTCGTCTGCCGACAGAACCCGCCCGGTAAGCGCGCTCGAAAATGTGAGGGAGGTCCTCGACGGAAATACCTCTGCCCGCGTCGCGGACCGAGACTGTCACCTGGTCACCGTCAGCTACCAGGGTCACCGCTATAGGTGTTCCGCTTTCAGAGTACCTAATAGCATTGCTGAGAAGATTCGTGACGACCCGTTCGATTTGGCCCGCATCGCCGACAATCGGCTCCACTTCCATGGGGCACAGGAGATCGATCTGGCGGTCGAGACGGCCAGAACCCATACGGTCGACGAGGGCGGTGATCAGCCGGACGGGAGAGATCGGTTCCATGGTCATCGGGAGATCGCCGGATTCCAGGAAGCCCCCCTCAAGCAGTTCTTGAAGCATCGCCTCCATTCGCTGAACACTCGTCAGCACAAGCTCGATGATCTCAGATCTCTCTTCGTCGCCATCGCTGATCGCTTCGCTGGCCAGCCGCTCGGTAGCAAGGAGGACAATGGCCAGCGGGTTACGCAGGTCGTGGGAGATGAGAGCGAAGTACTCTTCGCGCAGCCGTTCCAGGCGACGAAGCTCCGTGACGTCGCGCAGCGTGATGATCGCGAGCGCCACCTTCCCATCCGCGTCTAGCACAGAACTGCCACTGAACGTGGCACGGACACTGCCGGACGCGCCTGGAACGACGCCGACAAGCTCCACATCAGTAAACTGCTCGCCTCGAAGTGCCCGCCGCGGGGGCCAGTCAGAGAGCTCCACGGGACGGCCGTCGGGATCTTGCCACTGGACCTCGAGAGGCTGGTCGGCGGCTCCCGTCCCACCCACGTTTTTGGTGATCAGCCTGGCAGCGGAGTTCATCAGCAGGGAGCGTCCGGAAGCCTCGAGCACCATCACGCCCTCACTGAGGCCCCCCACCAATGCTTCGAGCTGTGCAAGGTCCTCGACCGCGTCATCAGCGTCCTGTTGCGCCCCGAGGCCGGCCCTAAGGATCAATCGGTTTGCGGCCCGCAACTCCGAGAGCACTTTCCTTGCGTGTTCGTCTGCAAGACGACGGAGGCGTCGCTCTATACCCAGGGCCGCCCGCTCGGCGCTGCTGCCGAGAAAAAGCTGGGCGCTTTCACTTGGGAAGCTGCGCTGTCGTGCCCCCGCCACGACGAATCCCGACGAGGGTCCTTGTCCGAATTCAGCGGTCGCGACGCGTAGAGTGCCGTTTCCCACGGGGTTTGCCAGTGTGGTGGTCGAAACCGCCTCACCTCCTCGCAAATGCCGGACTGCGTCGCGAATTTTGGGAACGACAGCAGCGGGTAACGGCCCGCGCGCGCCCCGGGCAACTTCAACGGCCGAGCTGTCTTCCAGGACACACACGTACACGAATTCGGCGCGAAGCGCGCCCATAAGCGCCTCGGCTAAGCCATCGGCAACGGCCACTATTGGGCTGGTCTCCCAGGCGTCAGAGAGCGCGGAAATCGC
>JBDSEP010000084.1:0-3962 GCA_039919985.1 Tepidiformaceae bacterium
ACGCGGCATTTGTGAATGTTCGGCACGTTTTCGAAGAGCGCGCGGAACATCTGGGCGAGCTCTTCGGGGATTGCGTAGCCCACCGTGTCGGGGATGTTGATCGTGGTGGCGCCGGCATCGATGCAGCGTTCGAGGAGCTGGTAGATGAAGCGTGGGTCCGAGCGGGTGGCGTCCATCGGGCTGAACTCCACGTTGGAGGTGTACTTCGCGGCGTGCTTAACCATCGCTTCGGCCTGGGTGAGCACCTGCTCGCGATCCTTGTTCAGCTGGTGAGCCATCTGGATATCGGAGCTGTTGATGAAGACGTGGATGCGCGGGTCGGCGGCATCCTTGATCGCCTCCCAGGCGGTGTCGATGTCGGTGGTGACGGCGCGCGCGAGGGCGCAGATCTGCGGGCCGCGAACTTCGCGGGAGATGAGCTTCACGGCCTCGAGGTCGCCCGGCGTGGAGCAGGGGAAGCCGGCCTCGATGATATCGACGCCGAGCTTCTCGAGCTGCCGGGCGATCTCCAGTTTCTCCTGGGGAGTGAACGCGCAGCCGGCAGATTGTTCGCCGTCACGCAGGGTCGTATCGAAAATGTAGATCTTTTCGCCCATTGGGATTCTTCCTCTCGTTGCCATTCTGGTGCCATCGGCGCGGACTGTCGCGGCTGGCGCTAGCGGCTTTTCTCGCTGGATACCAGCCTTCGGCGGCGAAACGCTGCGCGGCGAAGGGAACGGTCTGCCAGGGGAAAGCTAATGGAGGCCGACTATGGGCGTGAAAGGGCGCGCCCCGGTGAGTCCGGGGCGAAGCGCATTACCTTTCGAAGTCGTGCAACGAACGTCTGCATCGTGAAGACAGTATCGGCGGCTGAGGGGGCATTCCGCAAGCGGCGGAGCCCGGGTTCAGGCTGGCGGCACTTCGAACTGGGCGCGGACCTGGGCGTCCTTGCCACGCGCTGCCTCAGCAAGCCGCTCCTGGAAGCGCTCAACTTCGGCGCGCAGGTCGGCATTGTCCACGGCGAGGATTCGCACGGCAAGCAGGCCAGCGTTGCGGGCGGCGCCCACGCCAACGGTGGCGACCGGCACTCCGGAGGGCATCTGGACTATGGAGAGGAGGGAATCCATGCCATCCAAGACCTTCAGCGGCACAGGTACGCCGATCACCGGGAGCGTGGTGGAGGAGGCGAGCACTCCCGGCAGGTGTGCGGCACCGCCGGCCCCCGCGATGATCACCTTGATGCCCCGCGAAACGGCGGTGCGGGCGTAGTTCAGAGCGTCATCGGGCGTGCGGTGGGCGCTCAGGACGCGCACTTCGGCCACGATTCCGAACTCGGCGAGCGCGGCGAATGCTTCGCGCATGAGGGGCAGGTCCGAATCGCTGCCCATGATTATCCCGACGGTTGCCTCTGTCATACCGGCGGAGAATAGCACGAGCGACGAACAGGCTCGACGCCCCGCGAGGAAGGATCAGCGGCCCGCGGCTCTAAGCGCCGCTTCTACCCTCGCGCTGAAGCTCGCCTGGGTGCGCTCGAAGCCGAAACGCTCGAGCTCCTGGCCGCGGTCGTCGATCAGAACGAAGGTGGGTGCCTCGGTGACCCCGAGGCGGGCGGCGGAGGTGTCGCGGTCGGCGGCCTTCTCCACGAACGCCAGCCGCGCTGTGAACTGCGCTGCCACCCGGTGGGCAAAGTCGTCCATTCGACCGCAATCTGTGCAGTTGCTGGTGGTGAACCAGACGAGCGTCAGCTTGGCATCGGCGCGCGGGGAGTCTTCGCTGGGGAGCGGTGCCACCGACTGGTAGACCGTGTGCTTCGCCCCGGTGAAGGCCTGCACCTCGCCGCCGGCATTCGACCTCGCTAGGCTGGCGAGCGCCGGATCTTCGCGCGTCTGGCGTTCGGCCGCCACAAACATCCAACCGCCGCCCCCGAGCACCGGAAGCATGATCGCGAGGAAGATCAGCCAGGTCTTGGCGGTCCAGCGCTTCTGGCTGATGGGCTTGCCGGTGGAAACGGTGGCGGTGGGTTCGGACATTCACCAAGTCTGCCATGAGCGGGGAGTCAGGGATCGATCAGCACGCCGGGGTTAAGGATGCCTGCCGGGTCCACCGCCTTCTTGGCCGCTCGCAGGGCATCGGAGAAAAGTGGCGGGCGCTGCTTGTCGTACCAGGGGCGGTGGTCCCGGCCCACTGCGTGGTGGTGGGTAATCGTACCGCCGCCGGCGATGACGGCATCGGAGGCGGCGTCCTTGATCGCCTGCCACATCTCCATCTCGGCGCCCACTCTCCCGAGGCCGTTGAAGGTGTAGTACGGGGCGGGGCCATCGGTGTAGACGTGGGTGAAGCGGCAACTCAGCGTTCCGCCGCCGCAGACCCGCTGTAGCGCCTCGCCAACTGCTGCGCGCACGGTGCGGTCGAACTCGGGCCAGCGATCCCAGGTGATGGCGGTCTCGAAAGTGTCGGCGATGATGCCCATGCCCGCTGTCATGTTGCGACCGTAGGGCGCGCGCACGAAGGAGTTGCGCCAGGCTCCTACCGCGCCCTGGCGGCCGACTTCTTCGTCCGCGCCGTCGGCGACCTTGATAGCGTCTTCGGCGACGCGGCCGCCAGCTTCGCGGGCGATGCGCACGGCGTCGCGGATCAGACCGTCCTGAGGGACGTCTGAGGATTCGAAGGCGATAATCAGAAGCGCTTCCGTGCCCTCCAGGCCAGCGGCTGAACCAGCCTCGGTGGGGTCCAGCAGGCGACAGTTTGCGGGCCAGAGTTTCGCCTGTACCACCTGCCGGGCGGCTTCGTAGCCGGCCTCGAAGGTATCGAAGGTGACGCCCGCCGAGGCGCGGAAGCGGGGCCTGGCCTGGATCTTCATCCAGGCCTCGGTGACCACCCCGAGGATGCCCTCGCTGCCCAGCGCCAGGCGGTCGGGGCTGGGGCCGGCTCCGCTGCCTGGCAGCCGCCGCGATTCCCAGACGCCGCGCGGAGTGACCATGCGGACGGATTCCACGAAGTCATCGATGTGCGTCTGGTTGGTGGCGTAGTGGCCGCCGGAGCGAGTTACGATCCAGCCGCCGAGCGTGGAGTATTCAAAGCTCTGGGGGAAGTGGCGAAGGGTGAATCCCTGGGGACGAAGCTGGTCCTCGAGCGCCGGACCGTAGGCGCCGCCCTGGATGCGTGCGGCACGGGAGACGGGGTCGACCTCGAGTACTTTGCCCAGCTTCATGAGGTCGATGCTGACCACCGGGCGATCGCCGTGCGGCGGCTCGACGCCACCGACCACAGAGGAGCCGCCACCGTAGGGTATGGCCACGATGTTCGCGCCACCGCACCATTCCAGGAGCGCCAGGACGTCTCCCTCGTCCTCCGGGTAAGCGACCATGTCCGGAGGGTTCGGGAACTCCCCGCAGAAGGCTCGCACCGTGTCGCGGAAGCTCTTGCCGTAGGCGTGGGATGCGCGGTCGTGGGCCTCCGTAGAACAGATCCGCGCGAGCGAAGGCGGGGCGGCCACGCGCGGCGCGCGCAACGTGATTGCGTCCAGTTGTGGCTTTGGTGGTGCGGTAATCTCCTGGCCGTAGCGCGTGGAGAGCCGGGCCGCCGTGGAGGCGCGGTCGGCGTCGGAAGGCTCATCGGATTCGAGGCCCCAGCCCCAGAAGCTTCGCCGGGATGTCATTGCGCATTCCTCACGCCCGCGTGCGGGCGCGCGTATCGTAGCGCCTCCGAAGGGGGAACGAAGTAGGGAGCGTGAAGAATGCGGATGGGCAAGCGATGTACGACGTGGCGGTGGTCGGCGGAAGCCTCGCCGGTGCGGCCACGGCGATTCATCTTGCCTCGGCCGGACGCAGCGTGGTGCTGCTCGAACATTCGCCAGCATTCAAGCGCAAAGCCTGCGGCGAAGGCCTCTTTCCCCTGGGCAGGCGCGAATTGGAGAGGCTCGGCGTGCTGCCGGAGGTAGAGGAGAGGGCGGTGAGGATCGAGGGCGTGCGCTTCCATGCGGG
>JBDSEP010000123.1:0-7295 GCA_039919985.1 Tepidiformaceae bacterium
AAGCTGAAGTCGACGGTTTCGAACTCTTCGCCCTCCGAAGAGCGTAGCTCGAAGGCCGAGCATCCGGTGCGCTCCGAACGGACCCCGCAGCTTCGCGAGGGCGAACGGGGAGAGGATGTGAAGCCGCAGCCGCCATCCAAAGCTGCGCCCCTGGACGCGTTTACCGCATGAGCGTGGTGGGGTCCGCTTCAGTTGGTGGCGCGAGGAAAGTTCGATGACTCTCGGGGGCATCGAACTCGCCCCTTTCGGCAAGCGCGTCTTCAGGGAATTTTCCGGGGACGACATCAGCGGGCTTGCCGCAGAACTCTCGTATCGCTTCTTCCTCGCGCTCTTCCCTTTTTTTATCTTCCTTGCTGCCCTCGGCGGTTTCGTCGCCGCGGCCGTCTCCTCGGGCGACCCAACACAGCGCCTAATGGACCAGATCGGCTCGGCCTTGCCGGCAGACGCGCGCAGCATCCTCGAAGACCAGGTGCGGGGAGTGCTGGATTCACGCAGCGGCGGGCTGCTCTCCATCGGCATTATCGGTGCCGTGTGGGCAGCATCTGGAGCCGCCAAGGCGCTAATTAAGGCTCTGAACCGCGTCCACGATGTGACTGAGACGCGACCCTTCTGGAAATCCACGAGCCTCGCATTGAGCATGACGCTTGCGGGCAGCGTGGCCATTCTTGGCTCCTTCGGGTTGCTCGTGGCCACGCAAGCGTTTGGAAGCGATATTGCCGACGCGATTGGCGCCGGAAGTGCCTTCGAACTGACCGTGCTCGTCATCCGCTGGCCGATAATCATCGCTCTCGTGATGTTCGCTGTGAGCCTGATCTACTGGCTTGCGCCGAACATCGACCTCCCTTTTAAGTTCGTTACGGCGGGCGCGGTCACGTTCACCGCGGTCTGGTTGCTCGCTGCCGTTGCCTTTGGACTTTATGTCGCGAACTTCGGCTCCTACAACAAAACCTACGGCACGCTCGGCGGAGTTGTCGTGCTGCTCACCTGGCTCTACTTGAGCAACCTGATGTTGCTACTCGGCGCGGAAATAAACGCCACTCTCGCGGAGGTGCGCGCAGCCGACGCTAAGCAAGTCGGCGTCGGAGTCTTCGGAGAGGCGAGCCTCGATGACGGCGGAGTAGCGCAGGGCGCCAACGAGGCTCGCCGAACCTCCGGGGCGCCTGCTGCGGACGGCCCAAGCTGATTCGGGACAAGGGCCGCTCCTTCGTGGTATTTTCTGCGGGCGAACGCTGGTAGCCCGAACCAAAGCTGTCGCATGGAAGAGGTGCCATGTTTGTCGGTCATGACGTCTCGACGCTCGACCTAAGACCTCTAGCCGAAAACGCACCGGTAGCGCTCTGGCTCTCCGACGCCGTGGGCAACTGCGTTTACGTGAATCGCCACTGGCTTGCCATGGCCGGAGGTTCCCTCGCGGACGCCATGGGCGACGGTTGGACCCAGGGCGTTCACTCGGAAGACCTCGAACCCACCCTCGTCGCGCAGCGCGACGCGATTGCGCGCCATACGCCTTACCTCGTTCGTTATCGGAGGCTGAGCGAGGACGGAGCGGAGTTCGAGGTTTCCGAAACCGCGACTCCCCAATTCGACGCTAACGGGGCATTTGTTGGGTTGGTCGGAGTCTGCCTCACGGACCGGGCCTTCAGCGCCCCAGCGGCACCCGGCACGCCAGTCCACCAACCCCAATTGGACGCGCACGCACAACGCGCGAGCGACGAGGGCTTCGCCGCCTTGCTCGACGCCATTCCCTGCCACATCTACCAGGTGGATAACCAGGGCCGACTGAGCTACGTCAATGCGCACTGGCTCGAGTATTCGGGGCTCTCGGGGGACGAGGCACGTGCCATCGGGGGAAGCACCACCGTGCACCCAGATGACATGAAGGTGCTCGAACACGCGCGGGCAGCTCGCCGCGACCAGGAGGAGCCTTACGACAGCGAAATGCGACTCCGCCGACACGACGGGACGTACCGCTGGCATATGGCCCGTACCATCCCGTTGCGAGTGGACGGAAAGGTGGTGGGCTGGGTCGGCGCCAACGTGGATATTGACGACCGCAAGCGCCGCGAAGCAGTAAGTGACTTTCTCGCGGATGCCGGTGGCATCCTTTCCCAAACACTTGACCTGAACACTACGCTCAAGGCGATTACCGATCTCGCCGTGCCGCGGCTCGCGGACTGGTGCCGAATCGACCTTCTGGGCGACAACGGGGGGCCGAACGTTGTTGTGTACTCGAACGCAGATCCACGTCGCATGGCGATGGCGGCAGAGGCGCAGGAACGCATCGGCGAGCCAGTGCAGGAAGAGGCCGCCTCCGACCGGGTCATACGGACAGGAATCAGCGAGTTGATCGAAATGGCTGAGCCTCTCGTTGCGGAGTTGGTTTCGCGCCGCCCGGAGCTTTCGCACCTTCTGGCCGAGTTCGAACTTCGATCGTCGGTGGTAGCTGCCATCAACCACGGTTCTCGTCGGCTGGGCGCTCTCTCTCTGGTCACGGCCGAATCTGGCCGACGCCTGGGTCAGGAAGACGTCGCATTGGCCGAAGAGTTCGCTGGGCGAATCTCCCTGGCGATCGAAAATGCGAGGCTCTTCGGCAACCTTACCGCTGCCCTGCAGGCGAAGGACGATTTCCTCGGCCTCGTTTCGCACGAACTTCGCACTCCACTGACCACGCTTAAGGGGACGGCCAATGTGCTTCGCCGCCATGGGGACCAGATCTCTCCGGCCGACCGCGCTCAGGCGCTGCTGGACATAGAACTCGGCGCGGAGCAGTTGGCGAGAATCGTGGAGAACATGCTCACGCTCGCCCATGCGGAATACAGCGGCTCGGCGGAACTCGAGCCTCAACTCCTCCGTCGTCTCATTGAAGGCATGATTGCCGATCAACGAGAACAGTTCCCCGGCCACCCCGTGGTGCTCACGGCGCCACAAGAGTTATTGCCGGTGATGGCCAACGCGAGCTTCTTCCGGCACATCGTCGCGAACTTGCTCAGCAACGCGCGCAAATACAGCCCGCCGGGGACCACGATTGATGTCACCATCGAGCGGGACGGCGATTTCGCAGCAGTGAGCGTCAGCGACTGTGGCATCGGTCTGAGGCAGGAGCAGATTGAGGCGGTGTTCACCCCCTTCTTCCGTTCGAAGGAGGGCGCCGCCCGCGCCTCCGGCATTGGACTCGGGCTGACGGTCTGCAAGCGGTTCGTGGAGATGCAGGGTGGGGAAATACGCGCCGAACCACGGGCCGGCGGCGGAGCAACCTTCCGCTTCACACTACCCCTCGCGCCAGAACTTCTGACGTCCCTCGGCGAGTAGCCGCCGCCCCTCCCACCAAGCAGCGGATACTCGCGTTACTCTCGCGACCCAAACTGCAACGCATTCGCGAGTCGGTGTCGCCTTCCCACAACGCGCCTCGCGCGCCATCTCTGGCACGATCCGTTTGGATGAACTCGGCAACCAGCACAGCACTCGCAGCGACGAGCCTCAGCTGGGCCGCCGCTTAGGACTGTGGTAAACATCCCGCCAGGGCATCCAATCCTCACGGAGAACGAAATGGATCTTCCCGGGCACCACATAAAGCGCCGTCTACAGATTGGCAAGCTCCTCCTGAAGTACGGCCGCGCGGACCTGGTGCAGGTGTTGGACCTCGACGAGGCTGCTCTGCGCGGCGATGAAGACGTGGCAGCGGAACTCAAAGCAGACCCCGAACAGTTCGCGCGCGATCTGGAAGAGATGGGTCCGACGTTCATTAAGGTGGGCCAGCTCCTCTCCACCCGCCCGGATCTCTTGGCGCAGCCATACCTCGATGCGCTCTCCCGGCTCCAGGACAGCGTCGACCCCTTTAGCTTCGCTGACGTCGAACGGATAGTCGAAGAAGACCTTTCGGTTCGAATATCCAAAGCGTTCGCCAGCTTCGAGTCGACGCCGCTTGGGGCTGCCTCGCTGGCACAGGTGCACCGGGCAGAACTCCGCGATGGCCGCAATGTGGTGGTAAAAGTGCAGCGGCCCGAAATTCGCGAGCAGGTCATCGAAGACCTGACGATCCTTGAGGGCATGGTCGGGCTTGTCTCTGCACATAGCGATGTCGGTCGACGCTTCGCGGTCGATGCGATGTTCGGCGAATTCCGCCGCGCAATGGTGCGCGAACTCGATTTTCGTCGCGAGGCAAAGAACCTGGAGACGATCGCCCGCCACCTCGAGGATTACCCCCTGCTCCTTGTCCCCAAACCGATCAACGACTTTTCAAGCTCCCGTGTGCTTACGATGGAGCACATCGAGGGGAAGAATGTCTCTTCTCTCACACCGCTCGCGCGGCTGGAACTCGACGGGGAAGCGCTCGCGGAGTCGCTGGTGAAGGGCTACCTCGAACTCATTCTCATCCATGGCGTATTCAGCGCCGACCCGCACCCCGGAAACCTGCTGGTCACTCCCGCCGGAGAGCTCGGCCTAATCGACATGGGGATGGTGGCATATCTCCGACCGCAAACCCAGGATTTCGCGCTGCGGTTGCTGGTGGCGGCGAGCGAAGGCGATAGCGACGAGGTCGCGAACGTGATTGTTGCGATGAGCGAACAGCTCGAGGATTTCGATGAGCTGGCGCTGAAGCGCGCCGTTGCAGACCTCATCCTGCCCAACCGCGAAGCCTCGATGGCCGATCTCAACCTCGGCCGGGTGGTGATGGAGATGGTGCGGATAGCCGCACGGTGCGGTGTACGACCTTCGCCGGACCTCACGATGCTGGGGAAGACGCTCCTGAACCTGGACGAGACCACGCGGCTGCTCGCACCCGACATGCAGCCTAACGCCATTATCGAGGAGCACGCCGCAAGCCTCATGCAGCGCCACCTTCTTCGTTCCATCTCGCCTGGAAATCTGTTTAACACAGCCCTTGAACTGAACGAGTTTGTGCAGCGCTTACCGGGCAGGATGAACACCATCATGGAGCGAATCACCACCAACCAGATCGAGGTGAAGGTGCACGCTTTCGATGAAGAGCGCTTGATGTCGAATCTGCAGAAGATCGCGAACCGCATCACGCTCGGCCTCGTGGTCGCCGCGCTCATTGTTGGTGCCGCCCTGCTGACGCGCGTCCCCACCTCCTTTGAGATCCTCGGCTATCCGGCGCTGGCGATCATCCTCTTCCTGGGTGCGGCCGCGGTGGGCTTCGCACTGGTCGTGAACATTCTCCTGACCGACCGCCGTGGCGCGGCCAAGCGTTGACGCGCAACGACCGCTCGACTACGGGAGACGTCCGTTGCCCTCTGGCCCCGTGGTGAACGGCCTGGGTCGAAACGAAATGTGCCCGCGACCGTGATGAGCATCGCCCGGTGCCCCACATCGGCCGCTCCGCAGGTGGGCAGTAGTTTGGGTCTCGCATGCCCGGCAGATGCCGTGTGAGGTAGGCGGTCCGCCCATCTGCATCATACGGCCACACCAGGCGCAGACTATTCGCAATTTCTCCGACACGCGCCACCTCCTTCCCCAATCCCCCTATCGTCTCTCTCCTCAGAGCGAACGGTCAGTCTCTGGGCCCTGCTTTTGTTGCAGCCGTGTGGCATTACGGCTCTTCTTACATTGTCTGCGTTCCGGTGCCTGTTGAGTGGAACTTCGGCCCTCTGTTACACCGCCGCAACACTTCGGGCAGGTTCGCCACAGCACGGGCAGTCCAAGCCGTGGAAACTTTACGGGACGTACGGTTGAACCGAACAAGGGGGCTTCCGAGGTTGCGCGATCCAAGGGCGTCCGGTGGCGCGGACGTTTGACCTCCCGCGTATTCTCGTCCTAAATAATGATGGCCGAAGTTATTCGGCCGTTTGGGCCATCGCCGGGTCAGCCCCTGGTCGCCGAATGGTTGGCGCAATCCTTCCGCCCCGGTCGCGTGTACGTATAGGAGTTGAACCATGGCCGCTCGGGCAATTTGGCGAGGCACGATCAGCTTCGGGATGGTGAGCATCCCCGTGAAGCTGTTAACGGCGACAGAGAGCCAGGATATCTCCTTCCGACAGCTTCACGCGGAGGACAACAGTCCGATCAAGCTTATCCGCCGGTGCGCAGCGGATGGCCAGGACCTTGCGCCGACCGAAATCGTGAAGGGTTACGAATACTCCAAAGATCGCTACGTGATCATCGATGAGAGCGACCTCGAACAGCTCCCGGTGGCGAGCAAGCACACAATCGAACTCACCGCGTTCGTTGGTTCTTCGGAAATAGACCCGATCTACTTCGAGAAGACCTACTTCCTCGAGCCCGAGGAGATTGGGCGTAAGCCGTTCGCGCTGCTGGCGAAGGTGTTGAAGGAGCGGAACTTCCTGGCGGTCGGCAAGATCTCCATTCGAACGAAGGAACGGCTCTGCGCCCTTCGCATGCGAGAAGACGGCATCGTGCTCGAAACGCTCTACTACGCCGATGAAGTGCGCGAGCCGGACGCCACCCCCGAAGTCACCGTCTCCGCTGCGGAGATGAAGATCGCGAATGCGCTGATCGATCTGCTCGAGGCGAAGTTCGACCCCACCCAGTACGCCGATGAGTACCGCCAGGCGATGATGAATGTCATCACGGCCAAGCTGGACGGTCAGGAGTACGTGGCTGCGCCCGCTCCCGAAGCGCTGGCCCCAGCGGTGGACCTGATGGCTGCGCTACGGGCGAGCGTGGAGGCGGCGAAGAAACGCAAGGCCGGCGCCGAGGCCGCGGCAACGCCCGCCGAGTCGGAATCCGCGCCCGCTACGAAGCCTGCCAGGCGGCGGAAGACCGCCACGCCGGCCTAAGAGAGAGCAGCATGCCGACGAAGGCCCGCTCCCTCGGTGCCTACCAGGACAAACGCGACTTCTCGATCACTAGCGAACCCGCGAGTTCAAAAGCGGCCCCCGGCGCTGGCCCGCTCGTGTTCATGGTGCACAAGCATGCCGCCACGCAGCTGCACTACGATCTGCGGATCGAACTTGACGGCGTACTCGTGAGTTGGGCGGTGCCCAAGGGGCCATCCAGCAACGTGCGCGATAAACACCTCGCGGTCCACGTCGAAGATCATCCTCTCGCCTACGGAGGCTTCGAGGGGGTGATCCCGAAGGGTCAGTACGGGGGCGGGCCGAGCATGATCTGGGATGCCGGCACATTTTCCCCCGATGAGGGCGGCCGGTTGTACTGGGAAGACCGCCAGGGCGCGCAGGATGAAGTGCGCGATGGCCTCGCAAACGGAAAGCTCTCGCTCACCTTTCGCGGACGCAAGCTGAAGGGTTCATGGACACTGGTCCGCACGAAGCGCGCGCCGAACGAGTGGCTGCTCATCAAGCACAAAGATGCAT
>JBDSEP010000137.1:0-5085 GCA_039919985.1 Tepidiformaceae bacterium
GGCGAGCGTGTTCGTCTGGCTGACGTTGAGGCGCATCGACTCGGGGGCGCGCCGGGCGACCTTCGACGCTCGCGGCGGCCGCACGGGGCATGTGATCGATGCCTCCGAATCGAAGTCCCGCTGGAACGATTGGGAGAACATCCCCTGAGCCGGCTCGTCAGCCGGCGATCGCCTTAACGGCAAGGCGCACGCCCACCAGCACGAGCGCGGCGGCGAGCGCGCGGATAATCACTCCGCCCTGGAGACGATGGGAGAGTAGCGCCCCGACTTGAGCGCCCGGGATCGCGCCAACGCCGATCAGCAGAGCCTGCGCGAGTGAGCGATCCCAGGTAAGCGCACCGGTGGCGAAATGCACGGCAGTACCTTCGCCGGCCATGAAGGCGAGCACGAAGTGGCTGGTGGCGGCGGCTATATGCACCGGGAAGTGGAGCATGGTGGCCATCACGGGCACGTGGATGATGCCTCCGCCAATGCCCAGCAGACTGCTGATGAAGCCGACGAACGCACTGATGAGGACGCCCTTCCAGAGGTGGAAGGAGTAGACGAACGTGTTGCCATGAACGTCCGTGATGCGACGGCGGACGACACCCCGCCCGGTCACCGGATCAGCAATACGCGTATTGCCGGAGCGCAGCAGAAGGAACGCCCCGAGCAGAATGAGCACGGTGGCGAACATGGCGTCGAACTCGCGCCTTGGGATGTAGCGCACGACCACGGCGCCGGCTATAGCACCTGGGAACGTCCCGGCGACGAACCAGGCCCCGCTGCGGTAGTCGATGCGCTTCTGGCGAGCGTACGCCAGGGAGCCCGACGCCGCGTTCGCACAGACCACGAGGAGCGACATCGAGGTGATCGTCTCCGGGTCCTTCTTCGGGTAGAGGAGGAGCAGTAGCGGTACCAGGACGAAACCGCCGCCAGCACCGACGAGAGTCCCGAACGCCCCGACCGCGAAACCGAGCGGGATGAGCCAGAGGTCCTGGTTTTCCAGCGTTAAGCTCCTGAATCGGCTCCCGGAAGGCTCCGGTTCCCGGAGGGATGCGTTGAGACGCTAGACCGGGATATCCGGGTGGTCTCCGAAATCCATGCGCCGGGCCCCGGCGGTCCCGCGCGAGCGAAGCCGGTCTGACATGCCGCCGAGTCTATCGAAGAGATGGGCCATCTGCCGTTCCAACCGCCCGCGCAGCCAGGAGCGTGTGGAGCCGATCTCGCGGTAACGGGCGTATCGCCGGGCGAGGCGCCGCTTCGGGCGCATCCGCCGTATCGCGTTCAGTTCGCGCAGGATGCCGCGGCGCAGCAACTCTGCCGCTTCGGCGTGGTCGGCGTGGGCGCCGTCCCGCGGTTCGCTGATGGTACGGTCGGTGATCCCAAGCTTGCGGCAATCGTGCGATGTCAGGCGCAGCCGTTCGGCGGCCTCGCCCGCGCGCCCGGCCTCCTGGTAGAGGATCGTCGCGGCATCCTCTGGGCGAATCACTTCGTAGACTGCGTTCTCCAGCATGAGCACGCGGTCGGCGACCGCGAGGGTAACCGCCGCCTCGCTATTCCCTTCGCCAGTGATCACGGTAAGGGTGGGGATCGGTGCCTCGAGCATAGTTGCCATGCATTGCGCGATAGCGTGGCCGAGTCCGCCCTCTTCGCTCTCCAGCGTGGGGTGCGCACCTGCCGTGTCGATTAACGTAACGAGCGGCAGTTTGAGCTTGCCGGCCAGCCGGATTGCCCGGGAAGCTTTGCGAAAGCCGGCGGCGCGGATGTAGCCATCGCTTCCGTTGCCATCGTGCGCTCGGTCCTGGGCGACGAACACGATGGACTCCCCGTTGAGTGACGCCACTCCGGAGACGATGGCCGGATCGTCGAGGCCCGTGCGATCTCCCCGGAAGGCGATGAACGAGGTGGTCATGCGGGCGATGAACTCGGAGCCAGTGGGGCGCTGCTCGTGGCGCGAGAGCTGGACTTGCTGCCAGGCGGCCAACTGGGTGTGGGGAGTACGGCCTTCTCGCACGTCGCGTGGGGCCGAGACCTGGACATCGTTCAGGAGCAGGTCGAGCATGGCGGCCAGCGCATCGCGAAGCTGAGGCCGGGGAATAACCGCATCGATTAGCCCTTTCTCAAGGTGCGATTCCGAGGTGTGCGCGTGCGCAGGCAGGTCGCTTCCACGCGTCTCCTGGAGGGCGCGCAGGGCGGCGTAGCCCACGAGCGCGTTCGGTTCGGCGACGATGACGTCTGCGAGGTTGACGAACCCGGTATAGGCAGACCCGGTTGTCGGGTCGGTGAGGACGGAGACGAAGGGCAGGCCCTCCCGGGCATGGTGGCGCACTGCGGCGGCAACGCGCGGCGCCTGCATCAACGCCAGCAACCCTTCCTGCATACGCGTCCCGGAAGTGGAGCAGACCACGACCATCGCCGAGCGGCGAGAGGCGGCTTTTTCGAAGGCCCTCGCAAGCCGCTCACCAGCCACAACACCGATTGAACCGCCGAGGAAAGAAAAGTCCAGGACCGCGATAACGATGTCCCGGCCGAGAATCGAACCCGTGCCGGTGAGTGCCGATTCAGTCAATCCCGTACGCCGCTGGGCGCTGATAATGCGCGACCGGTACGACTGCTTCCCGTGGAAGGAGAGCGGATCGATGGCGGTAACGCCGCGATCATCTTCATGGAAGCTGCCGGTATCCAGGAGCGAGGCGAGCCGCTCCCGGGCACTGAGGTGGAAGTGGAACCCACAGGAGTGGCAAACCCGGTAGCGTTCGTATGAACGGGAACCTTCCAGGTCGGCGCCGCAGGAGAGGCAGTGTTCGTGCAGCGGCTCGGAGGGAGGTTCCTCCGGCGTTTCCGTCCTGCCCAGCATGGTCTTCAAGCTCTTCACGAAGGCCAGTTTACCAAGGGAGTTCGTTTTCCGTTTCACGCTCCAGCACGCGACGCGATTCGCCCTCCTCCCGGGGGCCGATCATCCCCTCCTCCTCGAGCAGTTCGATAAGCTTGGCGGCCTTCAGATAGCCGATTCGCAGGCGTCGTTGAAAGAGCGATGGCGAGACGCGCTGGTGCTGGGCGGCGAGGGCGCGAGCGCGCTCAACAATCGGGTCTTCGGCGTCGAGGTCCATGTCGGTTTCGCCGCCGTGCTGGTCGATGAGCGCCTGTTCGAGGAGAGCGTCGGCCGTTTCGGGAGCGAGCGCGCGGAAACGGTCGTCCTTCCAGAATTCCACGAGCCGTTCGACTTCCGGGTCCGAGACGTAGACGCCCTGGATGCGGATGGGCTTGGCTACGTCCGTCGGCATGAAGAGCATATCGCCGCGGCCCAGCAACTTTTCGGCACCGCCCATATCCAGGATGGTGCGCGAATCGATCTGCGAGGTTACGGCGAAGGCGATGCGCGTGGGAAAGTTCGCCTTGATGAGCCCGGTGACCACGTCCACGGAGGGTCGCTGGGTTGCCACCACAAGGTGGATACCGGTGGCTCGCGCAAGCTGGGCGAGCCGGCAGAGCAGCTTCTCCACCTCGAAGGGCGCGGCCATCATCAGGTCGGCCAGCTCATCGATGATGATCACCCAGTAGGGGAGCTTCTTGAGGATCCGCGGGTGGCGGTTATAAGAATCGATGTTGCGGACGCCAAGGCTGGCGAACTTCTTGTAGCGGGCGTCCATCTCGCCGACCACGGCCTGGAGCGTGCCCACGACCTTGTCCATGTCCACGATCACTTCGCTGAAGGCGAGGTGGGGGATACCGGTGTACGCAGTGAGCTCCACGCGCTTGGGGTCCACCATCACGAAACGCACCTGGTCCGGCGTGGCATTCATCATCAGCCCGGCGATAACGGCGTTCATACAGACGCTCTTGCCGCTGCCGGTGGCGCCGGCGATGAGCAGGTGCGGCATCTTTGCCAGGTCCGCCACCACGGGTACTCCGGAAACCCCTTTGCCCAGGGCGAGCGCAAGTTTGGACTTCGAGGCGAGGTCCTGGAACTCCTTCGTCTCCATGACGGTGCGCATGGTGACTACAGTCGCACTGTCGTTCGGCACCTCGATGCCCACGATCGCCCGCCCCGGTACCGGTGCCTCGATGCGCAGGCTGGGCGCCGCGAGCGCCAGCGCGAGGTCGTTCTGCAAAGCGGTGATCTTGTTCACGCGAACGCGGGTACGAGAGGTCTCTACTCGCTCAGTCGTCGGCCGGTTGTCGCCGCCGATAATCGTGCGGCCGTTCTCGTCTTTGATCTGAAGGTCCTTGTACCGGACCTCCCAGCCTGGTTCCACCCCGAACTGAGTGACCGTTGGCCCTTCGTTAATCTCGACGACGCTTGCATCTACGCCGAAGCTGGCCAGCGTATCGACGATCATCTGGGCCCGAGCAGCGTTATCGTGCTTTCGGCTGGCGCTGGGGATAGGGGCGTTCAGCATCTCGATAGCCGGAAGCTGCCAGCCGCTCTTCGGATCGAGTTCGAGTCCGAGCTGCTGCGGCTCCTCGCCCTGCGGCTCGACGACGACGGGGCCTGCGGTATCGAGTGGAGCATCCGGGATGGCCTCGACCGGTGCCTCCGCCAGACTGGCGCCGAACTGGGCGGCTGCGCCCGCACCAACGGGTGAGCTTGGGGAGCCGGGGTCGATGGAGGGTCGATAGATTACCGGTGCGTCTTCGAGGGCCGTGCGCCCCATTGGTTCGATGCGCGCGAACCCGCCAGCACCGATGACGAGTTCGCGTTCCGGTTCGTTGGAGGGTCGGCGAAAAGCGAAGGAAATGAACCTTCCGAAGGCAGAGGCGGCGCGGTGCCAGTAGCGCCGCTCCCAGCTGAGTTCCAGCCATTGGGGAGCGTTCTGCGCCACCCAGCGGGTTGGTCTCGGGGCGAGCAGGGCAGGGGCGAGAATGCCGAAGCTCAGCCAGGCGAGCTTGCCGAGAAACCCGGATACGAGAGCCATCCCGACCTCACCGCCGAGCGAGGTGCGGTGGAAATCAACTGCGCCGAGCGTCCACTCCGCACGATTCAGCCCCAGGGCACCCCAGGCAAAGAGTCCGAGCGCGAGCACGCCGGCACCGTGGCGGAGGAGCCGCTGCGGGGCGCTGCGCGGTTTTCGAAGATAGACGACCACCGCGAAGGCGGCCCAT
>JBDSEP010000148.1:0-7181 GCA_039919985.1 Tepidiformaceae bacterium
CTGCTGCTGGCTCTCCGGGCGATGGATGCTGCTAACCGCAAGGACCTGACGCATGAACCCCCTCCGACCGCTCACCACGGCCACTCTACCGCGCTCACGCCTCCCGCGACAGGCGCCGGAGTGTTCACACTCCACCCATCTGTGGTTCAATTCCCCCATGCCAGACCCGTCGGTCGAGATCGAGGTTGGGGGCCGCGCGGTCACCGTCACCAACCCCGAGAAAGTGTTCTTTCCCGAGGCCGGGTACACGAAGCTGGAGCTCGTGCAGTACTACCTGGCGGTCGCCGATGGTGCGCTGCGCGGCGTGATGCGCCGCCCCATGGTGCTCAAGCGCTTCGTGAACGGCGCCGATAAGGAGCCCTTCTTTCAGAAGCGCGCGCCCAACAACCTGCCGGAAGGCATTGAGACGGCGCACATTACTTTTCCCAGCGGTCGCACCGCAGACCTCGTCGTCTGCGACGAGGTGGCGGATCTCGCCTGGGTGATCAACCTCGGTTGCCTGGACCTCAATCCCTGGGCGGTGCGCGCGAATGACGTGGACCGCCCGGACGAGCTCCGGATCGACCTCGACCCTACCCCCGAGGCGGGTTTCCCCATGGTCCGCGAGCTCGCGCTCGTCTGCCGCGAAGTCCTGGAAGACTTTGGCTACAAAGGATTCCCGAAGACGTCCGGTTCGCGCGGGATTCACATCAACGTGCGCATCGAGCCGAAGTGGGGATTCACCGAGGTGCGGCGTTGCGCGCTCGCTCTCGGACGCGAAGTGGAGCGCCGCGCACCGACGATCGCAACGACTAAGTGGTGGAAGGAAGAGCGCCACGGCGTCTTCATCGATTACAACCAGAACGCCCGTGACCGCACCGTGGCCTCGGCCTACTCCGTCCGGCCCACGCCCGATGCACGCGTCTCCTGCCCGCTCGAATGGGATGAGGTGCCGACCGTGGAACTCGGCGATTTCACGATTCGGACAGTGCCCCAACGCTACGCCGAGCGAGGCGACCCCGGTGCCGGCATCGATGACGAGGCATTCTCGCTCCAACCGCTGCTCGACCTGGTGGCGAAACAGGAAGCGGAAGGCCTCGGCGATGCCGCCTACCCGCCGCACTTCCCCAAAGCCGAAGGCGAGCCGGCACGAGTCCAGCCGAGCAAGCGCCGCAAAAAGGCCGAATAAGCGCCTCGCACCTGCTACTCGCCGACCACCACATTCCATTCGCGCACGCGATGACTCGTCACAAGGCCGTTCAGGACATACGGGTCCTCCGCCGCGAACGCCTCCGCCGCCTCCCGGTCCTTGAAGACCAGCACCGCGCCGTCGATTGGGTCGTTCAGTGCTCCGGCCATCAGCAGCGTTCCCTCTTCCAGGTAGCGCTTCGCCATCCCAAGGTGACCCTCGCGCAGGGGCGCACGCCGCTCCACCACATCCTCGATGTAATCGTATAACAGCAGATATTTCATCGGCCTCCTGGTATCCCTTCTCCGCCAGCGCCGCGACCAACCGATTCTATAGTTCGCCGTGCCGCCAGAGTTCGAACAGATTGTGCGCCATCTCCCGCGAATCCAGTTCCTCTAACTTGAATCGCGCGAAAAAACGCACGACGTTCCCGAGGTCTCGCTCGAGCAGCATCTCGGCCTGCGAATTCTGGCGCGGGTCCACCGCCTGCGGCAGGTCGATAATTGTGCAGCGCCCGCCGCTGTAGAGGATGTTGAACGGCGAAAGGTCCGCGTGCACCAGGTTCTCTTTCATCATCAACTCCACGTTCCAGAGCAGCCGGTCGAGGAGCGGTTGGGCCTCTTCCTGTTTCAGTTGAGCGTGCTGCAGCTGGATTGCCGGGCCGCCCTCGTCGCCCACCTCCTCCATCAGGATCGCCCGCTCGGTGCAGACGAACGGTTCCGGCACATCGGCGCCCGCGTAGTGGAGCGAGCTCAAGAGGTCGAATTCGCGGTCCACCCACATAGAGGATTGCACTTCGCGTCCGAACTCTGTGCGAGCAGCCACCGCGCGCCTCAGTTGCCCGTTGAGGATCACGCGGCCCTCTTCGTACGTTGCTGCGCGCTGGAATCCGCGGTGCACGTGCGAATGGTAGACCTTGGCGATGGCGTACTTCACGCCGAGCGACTTACGAGCGCGACAGCGGTAGACCGTCGCCTCCTTGCCACTCTTAACGGTGTTCAGTACGGCGGTGATCAGGCCTTCGTCCAGGAACTCCTGGATTGCGGCCATATCCGAACGGTCCGATTCGCGGGTAGCGAAACGCGACGGCTCGGGGACTTCAGAGACGATAGACAAAGGGCTACTCCGGGAAGCTGGCGCCAGTCGTTCTGGCGCGGCGGTCGCCCCGGCGGAGTGCTAGCGTGGCGTTCCCGGTCTCGGGAGCGTCAGGCAGCCAACTGGAGGCGCGTCGATCCGTAGGCGAACGTTTTAGCGACAGTCATCGGTACGTCTCCCTCCGGGCGTTGCCCGTAGCTGATGGAAACAGGATTGGGCGAATTCCCCATGCCTGTCAATCCGTTTTCCGCGGCCACTCGAAATTCGAAGCCACCTCCTAGCGGCGTCAACTGGCCAGGAACTCCCGGATCGCGGCGGAGAAGGTCTCCGGTTGGTGCAGCGGCACCTGGTGTCCAGCATCCGCAATCTCCGCGAAGCTTCCCTTCGGCAGCCGCTCCACCATCTCTTCGGCGATCTCCCGCGATAGCACCTTGCTCTTCTCCGCCCGGATAACGAGCGTCGGACAGCTTATATGCTCCAGGCTTTCCCAGAGATAGGGGATCTCGGCGATCGCCCCACGCCCCGTCGCTTCATGGATCGCCGGGTCGAATCGGAAAACGAGGTTGCCGCTCCCCTCATCGAGCACGAGCGACGCCCCAATCTGCCGCTCGAGAAAGCCTCGCGACTTGTCCGGGTAGAGCGCCGCGTAATGTTCCAGCGCCTCCGCTTCCGTCGTGAAGCCCGGTGCCTTCTGCGATTCGCCCGTGCTCTTGCGGATGCCTCGGGCGCCCGCCGCCGCCATCTCCGGCCCCATATCCGCGAGCACGAGGTGCTTCAGCCGGTGGCTATGGTCCCGAGCGTAGGAGATCGCCACCCGGCTGCCAATGCTATGCGCCACAAGGTCCAGCGCTTCGAAGTCCATTTCCTGCACGAACCCTCGGAGGTCCATGGCGAACGCCCACACCAGGTAGCCCCCGGGGGCATGCTCGCTCTCCCCGTGGCCGCGCAGATCGGGGGCATAGACGCTGTAATCGTCGCTGAAGCGCTCAGCGATGTGCTCCCAGTAGCGAGCGTTATTCATCAGCCCATGCAGCAGGACCACCGGGTCATTCTCCGGCGCTCCCCAGCGAATGTAGTGGTGGCGCAGGCCGTGAATGGTGAGGTAGCCATCCTCGCCGGGGTGGTGGGCGGGCGAATCAGTCACCCGCCGAGTATACGAGTTCGCACTGCCGCCCGGTGCCTCGCCGCCGCTACTTTGGCTCTTCGAACAGCTGAAACAGCACTCCGCCGCTATCCCTCGGGTGGATGAAGGTATGGGTCTTCCACCCGTTCTTGATGACTCCGCCGAACGGCTCGATCCCGGCCTTGCGCAGCGCTGCGGCCGCTGCCTCCACCGATTCCACCTCGCAGCAGATGTGGTGCATGCCCTGGCGGTGCGAGGCGATGAACTTGCCCACGAAACTATCCGGCCGCGTGGGCTGGATGATCTCCATCTTCAGCAGGCTCCCGGGGATGCTCAGGTTCGCCCCTTCGTAGCCCTCCTCCTCGCTCGTCCAGCGCCCCGTCTCATCCATGCCGAAAACCTTCTGCTGCCACGCCACCTGCTTTGGCAGGTCGCTCACGGCCAGGGACACGTGGTCCACGCGCAGCAGATTCACGATCCCGCCCCCGGCGTTGCGGTCCGCAGGCTCTGGGAACTTGTAGGGCACGAAGAGTTGCCAGAGTATCCCGCCGCTCTCCTTCGGATGGATGTAGGTCAGCCGCCACATCCCGTCGTCGGTGATCCCCCCGAACGGCGTGATGCCCATCTCCTCGAGCGCCTCCGCCGTCGCCTCGATGTCCTCCACTTCGGCGGTGATGTGATGCAGGCCGGGGCCCTGCTCATCGAGAAACTTCTGCACGAAGCTGCGTGGCCCCGCCGGTTCGATCACTTCGAACTCGATCTCCGTGCCGCACACCTGGCTCACCGAGCCGCTGAAATCCGAGTTCGCCCCGGCCTGCCAGCTGTGCAGGAACTTGAAGCCGAGCAGAAATTCCAGCTTCTCGGCCTGCGCCTTCCAGCTGGGCGCGGCCATGCTGATGTGATCGATTCGCTTCAGTGGAATCACGTGCTGCTCCGGGGACGAAGGTGTAGCCGCTATGGTACGTTTCCGCCCAGAGTGCCCGCAACGAGACCGAGCCGAACCGCCACCCTTCTCGTAAACCCGGCAGCGCGCGGCGTGCCTCAGTCATTCGATGCTGGGCGCGTACTGCGCTACCTCGAGCGCCACCAAATCGAGGCGCGACTCGTCGTGCCGTCCTCCTCCGAGGCCGCCACGCTGGCCGCCCGCCAATCTGCGGATCAGGGCGATGACTTGCTCTTCACCGTGGGCGGCGATGGCACAGTGCGCGATGCCGCGCTCGGTCTGCGCGATTCGCGCACCGCGCTCGCCGCCATCCCTGCTGGCACGGTGAACATCTGGGCCACCGAGGCGGGCATCCCGCGAGGCCTACGCTCGGCGCTCGATTCGCATATCCACGGCCAGGTGGCGCCCATCGACCTCGGCCTCGCAGATGATCGCTGCTTCCTCTTGATGGCCGGCGTGGGCTGGGATGCGCAGGTTGCGCGCCGCGTCTCCATCCGCCTCAAGCGGGTGCTCGGAGACCTCGCCTACATCGCTCAGGCCGTCTGGATGGTCCCGGTGCTGCGAACGCGCCAGGTGCGCTGGGTCAGCGGCGGCGTGCTCTATGAAGCGCCCCTGGCCTGGATGGTGTTGGGCAACACACGGCTCTACGGCGGACGCGTTCAACTCACGCCCGCCGCCTCCATCGACGACGGCCTGCTGGACATTGTGGCCCTCTGCCCGCCTTCCTTCGTGGATGGGCTGCGACTGGCCACCCGTGTTGCCAGGAGCCGGGTGACTGGTGCGCCCCACGTCATCGAAGGGCGCAGCGCAGAGCTCCGCCTGGAGACGCCGGGCCTGCCCGTCCAGCTCGACGGCGACTACGTTGGCGAGACGCCCATGACCTTCACCGTGGCGCCCGGGGCGTTGCTTGCGAGCGTGCCTGCCGGCCCCCTCGCCGCAATCTTCCACCGCTAGGCCTTCCTTGGTCACCGCACCAGATTGCGCCCTATTACCCCAGCGCCGAAACTCCGCCCCGTGCAACGCGTAGCAATCATCGGACCCGGAGGTGCGGGCAAATCCACGCTCGCGCGGCAGCTTGGCGCACTCACGGGCCTCCCGATCATCCACCTCGACACCGAATACTGGCGCCCCGGCTGGGTCGCTACACCGGAGGAAGAATGGGCAGCGCGCGTGAACGAGCTTGCCGCCCGCGACCGCTGGATCATCGATGGGAACTTCGGCGGGACGTTGCAGCCGCGCATCGAGCGGGCGGACACCGTCGTCTACCTGGATTTCGAACGCCGCGTCTACGTCCGGCGCGTGCTGAAGCGCAGATTCCAGCACCGCGACCGTGGCCGCACCCGTCCGGATATGGCCGCCGGTTGCGAGGAGAAAATCGACTGGGCCTTCCTGAAGTGGCTGTGGAACTACCGTGCCACTCGCCGCCCCGAGGCGCTCCGCCTGATGGCCGCCGCCGGGGCGCAAGGCAAACAGGTGGCCATCCTCCACAACGACGGCGAGGTGGCGGCATTCCTCCACGCCCTCTCTTCCGTGACGGCTCTCGAGTAACGCCGCCATGGCGGCCCCGCTCGCGCCGCGGCGAACCCGAAGCGTAGTGCCTCGAAAGTGACGGTTACCGAAGATCGGAAGCTTGACGGACATCCGTCACCGGGTAGGCTACGGCGGCAACTACCGGCGGAACTACGCCACAAGGAGATTCGGCATGGGCGAAATGGTCACGTTTGCTTCGAACGGCGGGAACGCCTCGGGCTACCTCGCGAAACCCGCCGGCGACGGCGGAAAGGGCGTCATCGTCATCCAGGAGTGGTGGGGGCTGAACCGCAACATTAGGGAGATCGCCGACCGTTTCGCGGCTGAGGGTTTCGTCGCCCTCGCCCCCGACATGTACCACGGCGAAGTGACGGCTGAGCCGGACGAGGCCGGCAAGCTCTTCATGGCCCTCAACATCGCCCAGGCGGAGAAGGACCTCAAGGGTGCCGTCGCGTATCTGAAGGAGCTCACCGGCGCTCCCGTCGGCACCATCGGATTCTGCATGGGAGGCGCGCTCAGCCTCTTCTCTGCCTGCAACAGCGGCGGCGATGTCGGTGCCTGCGCCGATTTCTACGGCGGCCACCCCGCGGTCAAGTACAACTGGGACGGCCTGAAAGCGCCAGTCCTCGGCGTTTTCGCCGAACACGATGACTTCGTGAATCCCAACGTGCCGGTCTACGAAAAAGAGCTCACCGCTCGCGGCATCGAGCACGAGTTCATCACCTATCCGGGCACCGAGCACGCCTTCTTCAACGATGAGCACCCCGAGCCCCAGTACAACCCTGCCGCCGCCGCCCAGGCGTGGGCCAAGACGCTCGCATTCTTCCGGGCGAAACTCTAATGGCGCTCGCGCGCCCCAGCCCATTCGAGGGACGGTAAGTGGGAAAACTTGAGGGCAAGGTCGCGATCATCACCGGTGGCGCCTCCGGCATCGGGAAGCGGACCGCCGAACTCTTCGTGGAGGAAGGCGCTCGCCTCATCGTCGGGGACCTCAACGCCGATGGCATCGGCGCACTGATCGGGCAGCTCGGCCATAACTACGTAGACGGCGCCACCCTGGACGTGCGCGATGAGCCCGCCGTCGAACGTATGGTCGCGCAGGCTGTGCGGCGCTTCGGCCGGCTCGACATCGCCGTGAATAACGCCGGCGTAGGCGGCTTCTCGCCGATCCAGGATTACCCGCTCGAAGATTGGGACCGCGTCATTGGCATCACCCTTACGGGCACCTTTCTCTGCATGAAGCACGAGGCGCAGCGACTGATCGCCCAGGGCGAAGGCGGGAGCATCATCAACATCGCCAGCCTGAACGCGATCCAAGCCAC
>JBDSEP010000165.1:0-6312 GCA_039919985.1 Tepidiformaceae bacterium
GCATAGATGCCGACCACGTGCGCTTGCGCGACCTCGACCTTGACGCCATCCGCACAGCGCTCGCCGCCTTCGAGGTGGAGACGACCTTCGATGGCATCGCTCTCGGATGCCTCGACCACGGCGCCGCACCACCGGGGATGAGCGACCGGCTCTTCCGCTTCGAACATCTGCGACGCACCGTTGAGCGGCGCAACGACCTGCTCGCCTTCGCCTCCCGCCCGGAGGACCTGCCCGCGTACCTGACGCGCGCCCGCGCGATGGCCGCCTCCGCCGAGGGTGCCGCGCCCGTGGCCTTCATGGATACCGGTCCGGCCGCCGCCTTCGGTGCCCTGCACGATGACCGCGTGGCCCCGGAAGAGGAGCGCATGGTGCTCAACCTGGGGAACATGCACCTCCTCGGCTTTCACCTCCGCGGGCGCAAGATCGCCAGCCTCTTCGAGCATCACACCGGCGAGCTCTCCGGCGCACAAATCGGGCGCTTCAGCGAGCGCCTCGCCAGCGGCGAGCTCGAGCACGCCGAAGTGTTCGGGTCGAAGGGCCACGGCGCCTACCACGCCGACCGCTCGCTTGTCGGCACGAGCGTCCCGCCGATGGTCGCAGTCACTGGCCCGCAGCGCGGCAAGATTCGCGGCAGTGCGCTCAAACCCTACTTCGCTGCTCCCTTCGGCGACATGATGATTTCCGGCTGTTTCGGCCTGCTGCGGGGCTTCGGTGAGGTCTACCCCGAGGCGCGCGACGCGATCGATTCACGCCTCGGTCAACTGGCTGGCGGTGATTGATGCTCGCCGAAGTGCGGGTGCTGATCGAGCGGGCACGCGCGGCCCGCATTTCGCTCGATGGCCTGCTCGATGTGCTGCCACCGGACTACTGGTCGCGCGCGGCCCCCGGCTCGCGCTGGACGGTCGCCGAGCAGCTGGCGCACCTCGCCGCGGCTGACCTGATGCTAGCGACGCTCCTGCGAGCGGTGATAGCGGGTGAGAACGCGGTCTGGCTGGGCGAGACCAGCGATCCCGCGGAGCTGCTGCGGCGTCGCGAAGAGCCCATAGCGCGAATGGCTGGCCTCCCCCGCACGGAACTGCGGATCGAGGCCGGCGCGGCGCGCGAGCGCGTCAACACCGCCTGCGCGGACCTCGATACGGCGATGCTCGGGGCCAGCGTCGAGGTCGCGGGTGCCTTGGACCGCTGGGGCAGGCAGCTACGCTGGGAGTTGCGCGGCTACCTCGTCTACTGGGCCGCGCACGACCAATCGCACGAAGCAGAGATCCGCGAGGCGATCGCCACCACGCCGGAGCTGTCCACTGTGGCGCTCACCCAGCGGCGTCGCATCTAGGCCAGCGAGAGGGAGAAGCGGCCGCCTACTCCAGGCTTCGCCAGAGGTACCAGCAGGCCACCGAGGCCCACGGGTGCCAGCATTCGCCCACCCGCCGCACCCCGTCCGGGGGCGGCATCGCTTCTAGCCCGTATGCGATCATGATCGCACGGTTGATACCCACGTCATTCACCGGCAGGACGTCCGGTCGGCGGAGGTGGAACATCAGGAACATCTCCGCCGTCCAGCGGCCTACCCCGCGCACCCTCGTGAGGTGGGCGATGATCTCCTCGTCGTCCCACGAATCGAACTGTTCGCTCCCCAACTCTCCCGAGGCAAAATGCTCCGCAAGGCTGCGAACCGCCGCCACTTTCTGGCGGGAAAGCCCAACGGAACGAAGCGTTTCATCGTCTTCGGAGAGGACGCGCGCAGGCTCGGGAAAGGGTTGCTGCATCGGGTCCCAGTCGGCGGTCGTGGCCGAGACTCCTCCGCCGGGTTCCACGAACAAGTTCACGAAGCGCCCAAAGATCGTCCCCGCTGCCTTGCCGCTCAGCTGCTGAAAGATGATCGAGCGAGCGAGCGATGCGAACGGGTTGGTGGAATCGGCGCGCAGTGCGAATGGGCCGGCGGCGGCAATGATTCTTGCCATCACCGGGTCCACGCGCGCCAGGTGGGCGAGCGCCTCCTCCTCCTCGATCGTCCGCGCATTCATCGCGCCCAGCCTAGCGGCAGCGACCCGGGCGCGCACGAGCGGGCCGCGCTACACTTCGCCCCTCATGGTCACCAATCCCTTTTCGCTCGAAGGCAAGACCGCCCTGGTCACCGGTGGGTCGCGAGGCATCGGTTTCGCCATCGCTGAATCGTTTATCGCGGCCGGGGCGCGGGTTGTCATCACCGCCCGCGGCGCCGAGGCGCTGGAACAGGCTGCCGCACGCCTCGGCATGAACGCCATCGCCAAGCCCTGCGACAACGCGGACGTCGCGCAGATAGCGCATGTCGTGGAAGAGACCTGGCGGCTCGCACCGATCGATATCCTCGTGAACAACGCCGGCATTAGTCCCTACTACAAGCGCGCCGAGCATGTGACGCTCGAAGATTGGGACAGCGTTATCGATGTAAACCTGCGCGGCAGCTACTTCTGTAGTGTGGAGGTTGCGAAGCGCATGTTCGAGGCGAAGCGGCCGGGAAGCATCATCAACATCAGCTCCGTTTCTGGCATCGTGGCGCTCGAAAAACTCGGTGTATACGCAGCATCGAAAGCGGCGCTCCACCAGGTCACCCGCGTGATGGCCCTCGAGTGGGCGGACCGTAACGTGCGCGTCAACGCCATCGCGCCCGGCTGGACGGAGACCGATTTCACCGACGAGCTCTTCGCCAGCCGCCACGGCGAAGGCCTGCGCGCCGATATCCCGATGGGTCGGCTCGCCGCCGCGGGGGACATCACGGGCGCGGCGCTTTACCTCGCAAGCGGGGCCAGCAGTTACGTCACCGGCACGGTCATTCCCGTGGACGGCGGCCGCGCCCTGCGCTGAGGGCCCTCGGCGCCATCGGGCGCCATGTTCTACCGGCCGCGACCTTGGGGCGAAGCCACTTCCTCCGCTTCCACCAACTCCCGGCGACGGCTGATCAGCTCTTTCACCGAAAGGTCCTTCACTTCGTAGGTGTTGGTCGCCACGCCGTCCACGATGCCAGGGTCGTGGCTCGCGCAGATAATCGTGCCTTCGTAGCCGTGCAGCGCCTCGATGAGCTTGCGCCGGGTGGTCTTGTCCAGGTGGTTTGTTGGTTCGTCCAGCAGCAGCACGTTGGTGGGCTGGATGAGGAACTTGGCCAGCGCCACGCGGCTCCGTTCGCCGCCGGAGAGCACCTTGATCGGCTTGAACACGTCGTCGCCGCGGAAAAGGAACTGCCCGAGCACCGTGCGAATCTTCACATCCGGCACACTGCCGGCCACCGAGCGCACCTCTTCGAGGACCGTTCGCTCCGCGTCCATCGCTTCGTCCTGGTGCTGGTCGTAGTAGCCGGGGCGAGCGCGCTCGGCCCATTCGACCACGCCGTCGGTGGGCGGGATCTGCAGCGCGCAGATTTTCAGCAGCGTGGATTTCCCGCTGCCGTTCGGTCCGATGAGCGCAATCTTCTGGCCGCGTTCCACGTGCATGTCCACATCCACGAGGATGACGTGGTCACCGAACGCCTGGCTCACCTTCTTCAAGAAGAGCACGTCGCGTTCCGTGCGTCCGGTGGCGTTGAGCTGGAAGTGGACCTCAGGCTCCTTCTGGGTACGGTCGATCCGTTCGATCTTGGCGAGCGCCTTTTCGCGGCTCTGCACGGCCTTCGCCTTCGTCGCTTTCGCCCCGAAGCGTTCGATGAAGCGCTCCTGCTTGATGAACTCGCGCTCCTGTCTCGAGGCCGCCTGGTCCTGAGCGTGGAGGCGGTCCGCCTTCTGAGTCTGGTACTTGGAGTAGTTGCCGGCGTAGCTCTCGACCTTCTTGTTGCGAAGGTCGAGGATGCGCGTCGCCACTTTGTCGAGGAAGGCTCCATCGTGCGTGACGATGAGCATCGCGCTGTCCCACTCGCCGAGCTCTTCGGCGAGCCAGATGCGCGTTTTCGCGTCCAGGTGGTTGGTCGGTTCGTCGAGGAGGACGTTCTCGGGGCGCCGCACGAGCACCTTGGCGAGCGCGATGCGCATCTGCCAGCCACCGCTAAAGGCCCCGCAGAGCTTCTTCGCGTCGTCCGGTTCGAACCCCAGTCCATCGAGCACGCGCCCGATGCGCGCTTCGATGCGGTAGCCGTCGTGCGTTTCGAACGCCTCGAAGAGACGCGCCTGCTCGTCGATCAGAGCGTCGAGGTCTCCCTCCCCGCGCTCGATCTGGCCAGCGATCGCTTCGAGTTCAAGCTCGATGCCGCGCGCTTCCGGAAAGGCCAGCCAGAGCTCTTCGACGAGCGTGTTCGCATCTTCGAGGCCAGCCTCCTGGCGGAGGTAGCCGAGTGCACCGTTGCGGAAACCAGCCACCCCTTCGTCGGGCTTATGGTCTCCGGCGAGAAGCCGCAGGATCGTCGATTTGCCCCCGCCGTTCGGCCCCACGATGCCCACGTGCTCGCCATCACCCACGATAAACGTGAGCCCGGAGAGGACATCGACAGCCCCGAAGGTCTTGGTAACGTTTTCAGCAAACAGCATGGGAATTTTGGTTCGGCGCGCACGGCGTGCAGCGCGACCTCTTCGATGGTAGCAGACGTGGCGCTTAAGTCAGCAGCAAGCGGCTTTACGTCCCGTGCACGTACGCTCTTTCCTAGCCAGAGGCCGCGCTACACTCGCGAGCATGCCCCGATTGCCACTTCTGCTACTCGCCCTGTTCGTCCTTTCGCTCCCCGTCTTCGTGGCCTGTGGCGGCGACGATAGTCCGTCCTCCACTGCGGGCGCCAACCCGACAGCCTTCCCACCTTCCAGCGACCCCGGCCGAAATATACCGCAGGACCAGCGCAATAAGGTCAATCTGGTGGTCGCCGGCTCCGATTTCTTCGTTGGCAAAAACAATTTCGTCTTCGGCATCACAAATAAGCAGGACGAGCCGCAGGGCGGGGCTAAGGCGAAGGCGACCTTCTACGACCTCCGCGACCCCGCGAACCCAAAGCCCGTATTCACCGTGGACGCGGTCTCCAGCGCTCCGGGCATCGGGGCTGTCACGACATCCACGCACGCGAACGGCGAGACTCACACGCACGGCGGCCAGGATGAGGGCCGCGTGGGCTACTACGCCGCGGTAACGTTCGACCACGCCGGCGGTTGGGGGCTTCTCGTGCAGGCGGAACTAAAGGATGGCACTAAGGGCACCTCGTCCGTGGGTTTCGAAGTGGCGGCTCGGCCCGGTATTCTCGCCCCCGGGATGCCTGCGAGGAAGAGCGATAACCTGACGAAGAAGGACGTCGCGGACGTCAAGCTGATCGATTCCGGAACGCCTCCGAACGACATGCACGACGTGAAGATCAAGGATGCGATCGCTGCCGGTCGTCCGCTCGTGGTCGTCTTCTCCACTCCCGCCTTCTGCACCTCGCGCTTCTGCGGGCCGGTGAACGAAGAGGTGGAGGTGTTGCAGAAGAAGTATCGCGAGAAGGTCGACTTCATCCACATCGAGATCTGGAAGAACTTCGACAAGCAGCAGCTGAACGACACCGCCTCCGAATGGCTGCTGCGCGCGGACGGGGGGCTGACGGAGCCGTACGTCTACGTCATCGATTCAAAGGGCACGATCTTCGACCGCTGGGAGAGTCCGGTGGCGGCGAACATCATGGAGCCCATCGTCAAAGCCGTCTCCGAAGGCAAGACCTACAGCAAGTAGCAACCCACCCGCAGAAATCCTCACCGCGCCCACGCTCAGGAGCTACTTCTTGAGTTGCAGCGCACCCATGAACTTCCTGAAATCGCCCAGCCGGTCCGGGTCGCCCTTCACCACGGTGAGTGTGACTACGGTGTAGCAGGTTTCGCCCTGGGCTATCGCCTGGTAGGTATCGAAAGCTGCGCCCACTTCCACCTGGATAAGCGGCGTCTGCTTGCCAGCGTAAGGGACCGTGCCGGCGCTCGAATGCTTCACCGTTCCAGCGTCGTACTGCTTCTCCAGTTCGCTCAGCAGCTGGGTGCCCGGGAGGCAGCTCAGCAGGTTGATGTTCGTGGCCTTGCCCGGGGTCTTGGAGAGAAAGATGAAGAGCGTCTCCTTGAATTTGCCCTGTTGAGCGGCGGCCACCACCTGGTCGCGGAAGTCTTTGGGCAGGGAGTCGGCGGCCGTCGAGCCCGGCTTCAGCAGCTCGGCACCGTTGATCAGCGTCGCCTCCCAAGTGGGCGCGATGCCCCCGCTGTAGTCGCCTTCGTTGAACGGCTTCCAGCCTGCCGGGAGATCCGCGGGTTTGGCAGTCGCAGCGGGTTGGTTCGAACGCTCGCCGCCAGCGGGGGCCGCGGGTTCATTGTCGCCGCAGGCCGCCAGCAATGGCACCATCAGGGCGAGAAACGC
>JBDSEP010000176.1:0-4429 GCA_039919985.1 Tepidiformaceae bacterium
CGGGCGGGCGTGACCACTGAGCCTCGCCGGTTCGTGCCTGTTGTGGGACGAGCGGAAGCGGCGAACTGCTCCAAGGTGTTCCAGGCCTGGCACTCGCCGCAACGTCCGACGTAGGCCACCGTCTCCCAGCTGCACTCTTTGCAACGATAGCCGCGGGCGCTTTTTGGCGGCACTCAGTTCGCCTCGGCTGCTTTTTCGAGGAACGGTTTGACGGTGGCGGCGAGGGCGTAGTGCTCAGGCTTCTGGAGGTATGGGTCGCGGGCGAGCACCTGGGCGGCCATGGCCCTGGCCTGCAGGAGGAGTTCGCGGTCTGTGAGGCGGGCGACGCGAAGCATGGTGTTGACGCCGCTCTGGAGCTTTCCCCAGGCTTCGCCCTCGCCGCGCATTTTGAGGTCCACTTCAGCGAGCTTGAAGCCGTCCGTAGTATCGACCATCGCTTCGAGGCGTTCGGTAGCCTCGGGACCGGGGTCTTCCTCGCTGCTGAAAAGCAGGCAGAAGCTCTGCTGGCTGGAGCGGCCCACGCGGCCACGGAACTGGTGGAGCTGGCTCAGGCCGAATCGCTCGCTGCCTTCGATGACAATGACCGTGGCGTTGGGAACATCGATGCCCACTTCGATGACGCTGGTGGAGACGAGGGCCTGGGATTCGCCTCGCCCGAAGCGGGCCATGATCTCCTCTTTTTGGCGGGCGTTCATGCGGCCGTGGAGGAGATCGAGGGTGTAGCCCCGGAGCGGGCCGTTGCTCAGATGGTCGAACTCCTCCTCGGCACTGCGCACATCTAGCGTCTCGGACTCTTCGACCAGCGGGCAGATGACGAAGGCCTGCTCGCCGGCATCGAGGCGCTTGCGGATGAAGTCGTAGGCGGCATCGCGCTCGTGGGGTTGGTACCAGCGGGTCTTCACCGGCAGGCGCCCGGGGGGCATTTCGTCGATGGTGGAGACTTCGAGGTCGCCGTAGACAGTGAGAGCGAGGGTGCGCGGGATTGGCGTAGCGGTCATCACGAGGAGGTGGGGGTTGAGGCCCTTCTGGCGGAGTTTTGCGCGTTGCATTACGCCGAAGCGGTGCTGTTCATCGACAACGGCGAGGGCGAGGCGCGGGATGAGGACCTCGGCCTCCAGCAGGGCATGTGTGCCTATGATGATGTCCGCGCCACCGTGGGCGGTGTCGCTGCGAATCTGTAGCTTCTGGGAGGCGGTGAGCGAACCGGTGAGCAGGAGCACGCGAATCGGGCGGCCCAGCCACTGGGGTACAAAGACACCGCTGAGCGCTCCTGTCGCCTCTCCACCGAGAAGTCGGGCGAAGGAGCGGTAGTGCTGCTCCGCGAGGATTTCGGTGGGTGCCATGAGCGCTGCCTGGTAGCCAGAGGCGACCGCCGCCAGCATGCCGCCGAAGGCGACCACCGTCTTGCCGGAGCCAACGTCGCCTTGCAGGAGCCTGAGCATGGGGTGCGTGCGGCGCAGGTCTCCGAAGATTTCCTCGAGGCAGCGTTCCTGGGCAGGCGTGAGCTGGAAGGGTAGCGAATCGAAGAAGGGTCGGTGGTTTTCGCCGAGGTCCACGAACTGCGACTTCTCGCCCTGCTGCCATTCGGCGCGGCGCATGAGGACGGCAACCTGGATGGCCAGGAATTCGCCCACAGCCAGTCGCTGGCGGGCGTTCTCTGCGGCGACGAAGGTGGGTGGATAGTGGTAGGTGGCGATCGCCTGCGCGACGGGTGGAAGCTTCGTCTCCTCACGAAGCCAGGCGGGCACGGGGTCCGCGACTCGCGTTGCGAGCTGTTCGACGGCGGCTTTCACGGCACGGCGGATGGTGCGCTGGCCGAGTCCGGCGGTGGCGGGGTAGACGGGGATAAGGCGGCCAGTGTGGTCCAGCTCGTCATCGAGCGGCTCGAACTCAGGGTTCTCCATCTGGAGGCGGCCGCGAAAGTCCTTGACGCGACCAGAGACCACGACCTGCATGCCCTCGCTAAGGGCGCGGGCGATGTAGCCCATGTTGAACCAGACAACGCGGAGGCTACCTGTGGCATCGGTGAGGACAGCCTGGGTGCCTTTCACCCGCCGACCCCAGCGGATTTCGGAAACGGCGAAGACTGTGGCGACGATGGTCTGCGGGGCCTTTGCGGGCTGGAGGTCCGCGATTTTACGGAGGTCCGAGAAGTCGTTGAATCGGCGTGGGAATAGGAAGACGGCGTCGGAGGCGGTTACGACGCCCAGCTTCTCGAACTTCTCGGCGGCAGATTTGCCAATGCCGGGTAGGTGCGAAGCGGGCGAATCGGGACGAAGGGCGGCGGGTGATTGCGTGGGCGGGGCGGCAATCGAGGGGGCGTCTCCCTCATCCTGAACGCGGCTGGCGGCTGGCCGCGTGCGCCGCGTGGCCGGGGCCATGCGACCAGCGGCGCCCGCTGGGCGGGAGGGTGGGATTCGTCCAGGAGGCGCACTGCTGACTGGCGCAGAGAGCTTGGCGGCGGGTGATGGAGTGAGCGCGTGAATGGTGGTGCGTACCCAATCGCGCCGGGCGTCCTCTTCCAGGGAACGGTAGCCGGTGGCGGGGAGGGCGGCGACGCGGGAGGCGAGGGGGCTATCGGTGAGGAGTCCATCCTCCTTCATCTGGATGAGCATCCTATCGAGGCCACCGATGACCACCTGGTTCTGACAACCGCGCTCCAGCTCCAATTCGAAGACACGCCGGACACGGGTGACATCGGCCTGGGGCAAGGCGTTACTCCCGTTCAAGGTAGGCGATTCCGAGCGAACCGGGGCCGGTGTGGACGCCGACTGCGGGGCCTAATTCGGTGAGCAGAATCTCGGTATGCGGCAGGGCCGGGCGAAGCCGTTCCGCGAGAAGCTCGGCCTGGGCACTTTCGCCTCCGTAGCCGACAAAGAGTGTCTTTGTGCGGGGGTGTTGGAGGGCGAGTTGGTAGAGCCGTTCGACAGCCCTGGCGCGCGTGCGGACGCGCTCCAACGGGGCGACTTCGCCGTCTTCGACATGGAGGATTGGTTTAATGCTGAGGATGGAGCCGAGGAATGACCGGGCGCGACCTAGACGTCCGCCCCGGCGGAGGAACTCGAGGGTATCGACCACGACGTAGACGCCTGTGCGATCCATAGCGCGACGGGCGGCGGCGACAACTTCCGCGAGGCCCTTGCCGGCCTGGGCGGCGATCGCCGCTTCCATGACGATGAGGCCCAGCCCGACGCTCACCTGGTAGGAATCGATGAGGTCCACATGTGCGGAGGCCTTCACGACTTCGCGCGCGACCGAGGCCGCGTTCAGGGTGCCGGAGAGCTTGGAGGAGAGATGAATCGAGACGATCTCGCTGCCGTCCGCGCTCAAACGCTCGTAGGCATCCTGGAAGAGGTCGACAGAGGGCTGGCTTGTGCGGGGCATCGGGCCGAGGCCCTGGAGCCGCTCGTAGAAGGCCTGGGCTTCAAGCTCCACGCCATCGAGCAGGGCCTCGTCGCCGAAGAAGATGGTCAGCGGCACCACGGTGATGCCGAGCCGTTCGACGGTGTCGTGGGGGAGATCGCAGGTGGAATCGGTGACGATACGTACGGTCATGAAATGTTCAGGCGCCTATGCAGGAGAGTATAAGCGGAGTGGCTCTCAGAGGTTAGAATAGGCAGATGCGGACGTTGAAGATTGCGCCTTCGATCCTAACTGCAGATTTCGGTCGGCTGGCGGACGAAGTGCGCGCGGCCGAGGCCGGCGGTGCCGATTGCCTGCACCTGGACGTCATGGATGGGCGGTTCGTGCCGAACATCACATTCGGGCCGACGTTGGTGCAGGCGCTTCGAAAGGTGACCTCGCTGCCGTTCGACATTCACCTGATGGTGGTGGAGCCGGAGAGTCAGATCGAGGCGTTTCGAGAGATGGCGGAGACGATCAACGTCCACGTGGAAGCGTCTCCCCACATCAGCCGGACGCTGGAGGCGATCCGCCGAATGGGGAAGCGAGCGGGGGTGTGCATCAACCCCGGGACTTCGGTGGCGGCGATCGAGGAGTCGCTTGCGAACGTCGACCAGGTGATGGTGATGACCATCAATCCCGGTTGGGGGGGCCAGCAGATGCTGCCCGCTCAGCTCGAAAAGGTGCGGCGCATCCGGGCACTTATCGAGGCAGGTGGGTACGCTGCGGAGATCGAGATTGATGGCGGAGTAAGAGTGGGGAATATCGCTGCCTGCGCGGCGGCCGGTGCTGACGTGGTGGTCTGCGGAAGCTCGGTGTACAACGCCGATCGGAGCGTGGGGGAGAGCATCGCGGCGCTGAGAGGCGCGCTGGAGAAGGGCCACTAGCCTGCGCACGGGGGCACCGGGCCACCCTCTGCGTGGATTACATGGCGGCCTGGCGGCGAGCCGCTTCAGCGAGCGTTTCTTCGGATTTCGAGAAGGTAAAGCGGACGAAGTGGTTGCCTTCGCCTGAGCGATAGAAACTC
>JBDSEP010000194.1:0-5962 GCA_039919985.1 Tepidiformaceae bacterium
CCCAGCGGAATGCGGTACTCCGCGTCGATCTTCTCCGCACCCACGACCGGCTCCCACATGAGTCTCGGGATCAGCCCAAATACCGCGCCGCCGTCAAGCTTGATATACCCGTCCGAGATCACCGAGATCGCGATTTTTCCGACGGTGTAATCAGCGGCCATGTGCACCGTCTCACAATACGAAGGGCCGGAGACCCTAGCAATTCGGGCAACTGTCGCGCATAATCGCAGTTGCAACTGATTGCATTTAGCCCGCTATTCCTCCCACTCGTGCCCTCGAATCCGCTTCCTGGAGTTTCCGTGAACCTGCTGCCAAGAGTCCTTCCATTTTCGCTCCTCTTGGTCCTCGTGCCCGCGCTGGCCGCGGCTTGCGGTGATGATTCAGACAGCTACACGGCACCGGGCGACGGACTGACGGGCACCGCCAACGATTTCTCGGCGAAGGACGGCAAGCTGAAGGTCGCCACCACGGTCGCCCCGCTAACCAGCATCGTCCTCAACGTTGGCGGGGACCGTGTGCACATCCACGGACTCATCCCGCCGGGCGTCGATTCGCACACCTTCGAGCCGAAGCCATCCGATGCCAAAGTGCTGGCGAAAGCCGACCTGCTGATCATGAACGGCGCGCACCTCGAAGGCACCACCGAGAAGATCGCCGAAGAGAACCTCAAAAATAAGTCGAAGATCTACAAACTCGCCGATAACACACTCTCGGGCGAGGACGAGAAGACGGGCTTCCTGTACGACTTCAGCTTCCCCAAAGCCGGTGGTGACCCGAACCCTCACCTCTGGATGAACCCCCGGTACGCCCTGAAATACGCCGACCTCACCCGCCAATGGCTGAGCGAAAACGATTCTCCCAACGCTGCCTATTACCAGGCAAACTTCGACAAGTACGCCTCGGTCCTCAAACAACTGGACGAGGCTATTCGCAAGGACCAGGCCTCCGTCCCCGCCGCCAATCGCAAGCTCCTCACCTACCACGATAGCTGGGCCTACTGGGCGCGGCTTTACGGCTGGACAGTCATCGGCGCCATCCAGCCTTCGGACTTCAAGGAGCCGAGCGCCCGCGACCTCTCGGACCTCATCGTCCAGATCAAGGCCGAGAAAGTACCTGCCATCTTCGGCAGCGAAGTCTTCCCCAGCAAAACCCTCCAGACCATCGCAAAGGAGACTGGCGCGACCTTCGAAGACCAACTGCGCGACGACGAGCCACCCGGTAAAATCGGTGACCGCAACTACACCTACGTCGGCATGCTCGTGGAAGACATGCGGATAATGCTCTCCGTCCTCGGTGGCAACGCGGGCGAGACTTCCAAAGTCGACTCGCGTAACGTATTCCTCTCGAACTGATGACGAATTGAACTTGAACCCTAAGGCGGACGGCCACTCGTGAAGCAGGGCACACCCGGGCACATCGTGCGCCTCTCCGGCCTCAGCGCGGGCTACGATGGCAAGCCCGTCGTCTCTGGCGTCGACCTCGATATCCGCCCCGGCGAATTCGTCGGCATCGTCGGCCCCAGCGGCTCCGGCAAAACCACCCTGATGAAGGTCATCCTCGGCAGCGTGGCGGTCTACGATGGCTCGGCGGAGGTCGAAGGTCGCCCCGTCAGCCTGCGCCACCGGCCCTCGGTCGGTTACGTCCCCCAGCTCGAAACGATCGACTGGAACTTCCCGGTGAGCGTCGAGGAAGTGGTGATGATGGGCCGTTCGATGCAGTCGGGCCCCTGGCCCTGGCCGCGGCGCAACGACAGGACCGAGATGATGCGCCTCCTCGACCGCCTTGGCATCGCCCAGTTCCGCCGTCAGCACATTCGTAACCTCTCTGGCGGCCAACAGCAGCGCGTCTTCCTCGCCCGCGCCCTCATCCGCAACCCTCGACTCCTCATCCTCGACGAGCCGACGAGCGGCGTGGACATGAAGACCCGCGACGACATCCTCCATCTGCTGGTCGAACTGCACCGCGAGGGGGTGACCGTGATCCTCTCCACGCATGAACTGAACGCCGTCGCCGCCCACCTCCCACGCGTCGTCTGTATCAACCGCGGGATCGTCGCCGATGGCCCGCCCGCTGACATCTTCACCACCGAGGTGCTCCGCCAGACCTTCGGCGGCGACATGCTGGTGGTGAAGCAGGACGGGATGACGCTCGTCGCCGATAGCCCGCACTTCTTCAGGGACGGGCATCTGCACAGCGAACCCGCGCCGGTGGAGGCGTGACGTTCCTCGTGGCTCTCCAGGAGCCGTTCCAGTTCGAGTTCTTTCGTCACGCGCTGCTCGGCGCGACGATGGTCGGCGCCCTGACTGGGCTGGTCGGCGTCTTCGTCGTCCTCCGCCGGATGAGCTACATCGGCCATGGAATGTCCCACTCGGTCTTCGGTGGCGCGGTGGTTGGGTACGTTGCAGGCATCAACTTCTACGTGGCAGCGGGCGTCTGGGGTTTTCTCTCTGCCCTGCTGATCAACCAGACCACCCGCAAGCGGCAGATCGGCGCCGATGCCGCCATTGGCATCGTCACCACCGCGAGCTTCGCCGTCGGGGTGGCCCTCATCAGCCGCGCCTCGAGCGTCACCCGCAACTTCGATGCGGCGCTCTTCGGCAACCTCCTCGGCGTCAGCAACACGGACCTCTGGGTAATCGCCGGAGTACTCGCCTTCACGCTCGCCGCTGTCTTCTTCCTCTACAAGCAGATCCTCTTCCTCACCTTCGATTCCGAGGTGGCGCCCATCTACGGCGTCCCGGCCGGGTGGGTGGACACGGTCTTCTCGCTCGTGCTTGCTGCCACCATCATCGCCTCCATCCGAATCATGGGAGTCACTTTAATCGCCGCCTCGCTCGTTATCCCGCCCGTCATCGCGCGCCTGCTCACGGACCGGTTCGCCGTCATGCTCGTGCTTTCCAGCGTGCTGGGAGCGGTAATCGCCTTCGCCGGGATGTTCATCAGTTACTACTTCGATGTGGCCTCCGGAGCGAGCATCGTCCTGCTTGCCGCCGCGCTCTTCGCCCTCACGATCGGCTACGTCACGATTCGCAACTGGATTCGCTTCGGCCGCCCGGTTGCAGGCACCGGCAAGCTCACCTCCGCCGAGTCGCAAGCGCTCTTCGACTGACACAGCCCAGGCGGACCCGGACGGCCGCTTTACCGGGCAATCATTTCCCGTCCACGATCGTGACTTTGCTCACCACTTGGGCGGCGCCAATCGTATACTTGAGCACGTGGTTAGTGATGTTTCTCACGAATTCGCCGCCGCAGTAGCTGGCGCCGACCAGGATGTCGACCTCTTTGGGGCGGCAATGGCCATCGCCTCGCTCGGCGGCCACGAAATCGACAAGCACCGCACCGCCGCTCAGATCGATGCAATCGCCGAGGCGGTGCGCGAGGGCCTGGGCGAGACGCTCGATCCCAGCCATCTCGTCAACGCCATCAACCACCAGCTCTTCGTCCAGCTCGGCTTCGTCGGCAATACGGGCGAATACTCCGCTCCGGAAAATAGCTACTTGGACCGCGTGGTCGAACGTCGCACCGGCATCCCCATCACGCTCTCCCTTGTCTACATCGAGGTCGCCCAGCGAGTCGGCCTGCGCTGCGACGGCATCGGCTTCCCCGGGCACTTCATCATCCGCTGTGGCGACCCGGAATCCCCGATCTACATCGACGCCTTTCAACAGGGCGCACGCCTCGATCGCGAAGAGCTGCTGGCACGGCTCCGCGGCATGCCGCTCGGCGGCGCCAGCCCCGAATCCTTCCTGGCCGCTCTCACTCGCCGCCAGATCCTGCAGCGCATGCTCAACAATCTGCATGTCATCTTCCGGGGAGCGCGCGATATGGAGCGCTGGCACGCAACCGTAGACCTGCTCCTGCGCCTTGAGCCCTGGAACGCCACCCTCACCGGCGAACGGGGCATGCTGAACTACCGGCTCGGTAACGCCCCGGCAGCGCTCGATGACCTCGAACGCTACGTGGAAGCGGCGGGCAGGCCTCAGGTCAGCGCCGGCGCACTCCGACTTCTGGACGAACTTCGCCTCCATCACGGGGGCCGCGAGGAAACAGCATGACCACCGAGGCACTCCACCGCGCGGGCAACACCGCCAACGCACCACGGGCTCGCAAGACCATCCAGCGCTCCATCGCCTGGTATCTCCGCCAGCTCAGCAAAGTACTGAACGTCCTGAGCGATGAGGAACTCGAAAAGCTCATCCCCATGCTCACCGAGCGGAACTTCCGCGCCCGCCAGGTGCTCTTCTCCGCTGGCGATCCGGCAGAACGCGTCTACCTCATCCTCAAGGGCCGCATCAAGATCTATCAGGTCGCTGAGAACGGCAAAGAGATTATCCTCGATGTCGTCGGCAAGGGCGGCGTCGTCGGAGACATGGCCATCGTCGAGGATGGCGAACGCACCGCCTGCGCCGCCGCCATCGATGAGACGGTCGCCGTGAGCATCAGTTGGGAAGACTTTTCGCATCTGCTCCAGCAGTCGCCGAAACTTGGCTTCGCGATGATGGAGCTCATGGCTCGCCGACTTGCCGGCATGCAGCGCACCTTCATGAACATCGTCTCCAAACCCGTCTCCGCGCGGCTTGCGGATACGCTCCTGAACCGCCAGGAGGACGGCGCTATTCATCTTGGGCTGACTCACCAGGAGCTCGCCCAGACCATCGGCACCAGCCGCGAGACCGTCACCGCCCTGCTGAGCCGCTTCGTCTCGCTCGGCGCCATCACGCCGATCGTCGATGGCTATCTCGTCACGGACGAAGACGTGCTGGACGACATCGCGAATGGAGACCTCCCGGTCTCTCCCCGGCATCCCGTGGGGGCGCAGCCGAGTACCATGCTCCCCTGATGGCTGAACAGGTCGGTTTTGGGGCGGACCCGCTTCCCGTGCTCGCCGGGATGCTCCCCGGCCGTGACGGACCGGCTATCATCGCCCACGGGGCAGGCAATACGCGCGCGCTCGTCTCCTCGGCCACCGAAGAAGGCGCGGACTTCCTCGAGGTCGATCTCTGGCTGCACGAGAGTCGCTTCGAAGCGCGGCACGAACGGGCCGTCTATCCCATCCCCCTGCTGTTCGAAAAATGGTACATGCGCTGGGCACCGAAGAAGCCCTTCGGCCTCGCCGAACTGCTGGAAGCAGCGGCCGGGCGAGTGCGCGTATTCCTCGATTTGAAGAGCGGCGGCGAAGAAGCCGCGCGCCTTATTCGGAGCTCCATCGAGGCCGCCGGGAGCACCCCAAGGATGGCCGCCTCCGCCCAGCAGTGGCGCTTCCTGCGCGCGCTCCACACCATCGTCCCGGAGATAGAGACTTTCTACTCCGTGGATGTGCAGGCCAAGATGGACCTCTTTCTATCGGTCCACGAACGAGATCGCCAGCCAAAGGGGATCTCCTGCCGGCACACGCTGCTCAACGCTGAGGTCGTGCAGCGACTCCACGATCGCGGGCTCTGGGTGGTCGCCTGGACGGTGGACGACGTAGACCGCGCGCAGAGCCTGGCAGCCTGGGGAGTGGACGGCATAACCACCCACAAAGTGAGCGAAGTGCGGGAAGCGCTCGGCCGGCCGTGAGCCCGCTCTCGGTCTACATCCACATCCCCTTCTGCACCGCCAAGTGCGGCTACTGCGACTTCAACGCCTACGCCGGCATGGACAACCTGAAGGCCGCCTATGCGCAGGCCCTCGTTGCCGAGATTTACGCCTGGCGCCACGAGCTTGAGGGGCGCGAGATCGCGACCATCGGGTTTGGAGGCGGCACGCCGGGCGAGATGCCCCCAGACGCGATCGGTGCTGCCATCGAGGCATTGCGCGGCATCGGGACGCTCCGCGCGGACGCCGAAATCAGCCTCGAGGCGAATCCCGGCACGACCTCCGGAGAGGACCTCCTCGCACTCCGCCAGGCAGGTCTGACGCGAATCTCTTTCGGCGCTCAGAGCTTCGATTCCGAAGAGCTCAGTTTTCTCGACCGCATTCA
>JBDSEP010000301.1:0-11112 GCA_039919985.1 Tepidiformaceae bacterium
TCGCCGTCTTCGGGGCGTTGCTGCCCGTAAGAATCACAATGTCGCCGCCAGGCTCGTAGCTATACCAAACCGGCGCGGAGAGCGGCCCGCGCCCGGGCGCTGAAATGCTCAAAACGCCCACGTGCACGTCCATCAGGAACGCCTCGCGCTCCTGCCTGGTCATTGCCAAACCCATTTCGGTGCCTCCATTCGCCTTTTGCAGCCGATTCTACTCGAGGATCACCGCGAGCGGCCGGGGACCGCGTTGGCTCGTGGGGCTTGCGGCCGTACCCTCGGAACTCGGAGGCATCGCTTGACCGCATCTCCCTGGGGGCCGTGGGACCCGATGGGCCCAGAGGACGTGGCAACGCTGCTCGCCGGTTTCACCGGTCCCTGGTGGATTGCCGGGGGCTGGGCCATCGAAGCGTTCGTGGGCGGACCATTCCGCGAGCATAGCGACGTGGATATCGGCTTACGGCGCGAAGACCAGGTGGCGATGCAGACTTACCTGGGAGGGTGGGAGCTGCATGCCGTTGACCCGCCGGGGACGCTGCGAGCGTGGCAACCAGGCGAACTGTTGCCGGCGGGCGTGCACGACATCTGGGCACGGCCCAGACCGAACGCGGCCTGGCGATTTCAACTCATGCTCAACGAAACGAAGGGGGACGACTGGGTCTTTCGCCGCGACGCGCGGATCCGCCGAGAATTGGGTTCTTGTCTCCGGCTCCGGGGTGGCATCCCGTATCTCGCGCCGGAGATCCAGTTGCTCTTCAAATCGAAATCGCCAAGGCCCAAGGACGCCGCGGACTTCGAAGCTGCGCTCCCGATGTTGGGTGCCACGCAGCGGGACTGGCTCGCGGAGGCGCTGGGCATCACCGATCCGGGCAATCCATGGCGCTTCCGGCTGACGGAGCCGTCCGGTATCGGGTAGTCTCCGCCGTCGGAGGACTCATTTCGTGACCATTGTTGTGCAACGTAGCTTCATCATTCGGCGCGGGAGCTTCGCGGACTTCGAGCGGCTTTCCCGCGAGGGCGTGTGGCCGTACATGGAGGCGCGCGGGTGCAAGATCGCAGGCTTGTTCACCAACTTGCACGGCGGCCCAAGCAACGAAGTGATCCTGAACACGGCGTACGCCTCCATGGCGCACTGGGAATCCACACGTGACGACGCGCCATTGCCGGCGGATGCAGGCGAGACATTGCGCGGGTTGCACCAGGCGTATCTCGAGGCGCTGGCCGCTCGGCGGGCGCTGACTGAAGTTTCGAGCACCCGCGTTTTCCGGCTGGCCACCACTTGGGTGGAGTTTGGCGTACACGAAGGTTGACGCTTCGTCCGGGCGTTTCGTCAGGCGGCCTGGCGTTCGCCGGGAGACCGCTTCGACGTTCGGCGGTGCGGGGACGCGACGTGCCGTCCGCTCCATTTGAATACTGTTTCCATCATCTGTGCGAAGTAGAGGTTCATTTCGGTGTCCTCTGCAGCTAAGACCGGGAAGCGGATTGATTCTTACAAAATGGGACGGGAAGGCGCTCGACCTCGCGTAGAGGCGCCGGTTGTGGCTCTCGCGAGGAGCGACGGCGATACTGGAGGCTATGGCCGAGTCGAACCTTTTCACGATGCTTTCCGCGTTCCAGCCAGGTTCGCCCGCCACTCCCTTCGAGAATTACTGCACCACTGGCCTGGCCTACCTCTTGAGCCACGGCCAGCGCATGCTCACGGCGCTTTTCGCGCAGGCCGCGGGCATCCATGGTGAGCCCCTCGCGCTCGTCGAAGTCCAGCCGCGGCTGGCAGATGCGGGAGTCGCGGACCTGATCCTGACCTTCGAAGGCGGCCGTCGGGCAGTGGTGGAGGTGCAGGTGGAGCCTGGGGCGGACGAAAGCGCGCTGCCGGCGCTCGAGGTTGCGGCGGCAGAGTGGGGCGTTCAGCCATCGTTCGTAATGCTTGGCCTGCGCTCGGAGGGACTGCCGGCGCCATGGCGAGCGGTCACATGGGCGGAGGTGATCGAGGCGCTCGAAGACGACCCGGACGCGATCGCCGCGCAGTATGCGGATTTCGTGCAGCGCGACATCCTGGGCGTCGGGGACGTGGCGCTCGAAGAGGCGATTCGGACGAACCGGCTCTACGCGCTCGGCGGGGCGGCGGTCCGGCGGCGGTTTGGCGACGCTGCGCGCTACACGAACAGCGCATCGCGGCCCATGGGGGGGCGGTACCGCTACCTCGGCACCACCTTTTCCACGGAAGGCGGCGAGATGGAGTTCTGGATCGGGCTCGTGAACGAAGGGCTCCCGCTTTCGGAGCATTACCACCTGATGCTGGCGAGCAAACAGAAGCCGCTGCTCATCCCCCCTCAGCCGCAGCCTCGCGCCACGGGCGATTGGAAGTGGGAGCAGTGGACGGGCCTGGGACGCGTAGTTCGCCCAATCACGGGTGGGGACTACGATGAACTGCTCGACCGGCTGCAGCGGTAAAAGCCCGGACAGGCCTGTGTTGCGACGCGGCGTTTGGTGCCGAGTTCCGTGAGCCGGGGCAACGTCCAGAAAGCGTAAATTCGCGCGAATTGCATATTTCCTTCATAACTTCTTCGCAGACTGTTCTGTATCTTCCGCACAACCGGTCATCAAACCGGGGTTCCCTCCCCTGCTTCCCTGGCGTCAACAACGGGGAAGCAGGGTTAAAACACTGGACACGGAACGGGCCGCAACGCGCATAGCGGACTGGAGACGTGATGAAGCCTGGCGTGCTCGTCGTTGAAGACGATGCCAAGACAGCGGAACTGATCCGTCTCTACCTGGATAGAGACGGATACCCTGTGTCCATTGCCCGGAACGGCCGTGAGGGTCTGGAGATGGCTCGTCGCCACCCGATCGGTGTGGTGCTCCTTGATGTGATGATGCCGGAGATGGACGGCATGGAAGTATGCCGGGAACTACGCAGCGAATCCGATGTGGGCATTATCCTGGTCACGGCGCGGAGCGATGAAGCGGACACGCTGCTAGCTCTCGACCTCGGCGCCGACGATTACGTGACCAAGCCGTTCCGCCCGCGTGAGCTCGTTGCCCGCGTGCGCGCGGTCCTTCGCCGCAAGGGCGCGAACGAGCCGATGGACGCCGCCGAGGTGGCGGTCGGCGAGCTTGTGATCGATGGGCGTCGCCACGAGGTGCGGCTCGCCGGACGTGACGCGGGAGTGACTCGCAAAGAGTTTCAGCTGCTGATCGCGATGGCCCGGGAGCCCGGCAAAGCGTTCAGCCGCCTAGAACTCCTGGACGCCGCGTTCGGTTTCAATTACGAAGGCCTGGAGCGGACGGTCGATGCGCATATCCGCAACCTTCGCAGGAAGATTGAGCGCGACGTGGAGCGCCCGATTTACATCGAGACGGTGTACGGCGTGGGCTACCGGTTCGCGCAGGACCTCGATGCCTAAGAGCCTCCGGTGGCGACTGCTCGCGGTGATGATCGCAATCCCTGTACTCGCCCTGGTCTCAGTTGGTGCCGCGGTAACCTACTTCAACCGCGATCGGATCGAGCACGGGCTGCAGTTCAACGTGTTGCCCGCGACTCGTTCGGGCAGCGTACCTCGCGACAACACGGAAGAGGGCGGCGCCAGCCCCAACCCGGCATTCGACCAGAAGACCACGCTGCCGGGCAACGTCCGCGTCTTTTACGATGCCGAGACCGGCCAAGGCTACCTGGTGCACACCGAACCCGGATTTCTCACCGCCTACCGCAAGGACCGTGAAAACGTCGTAGACGCGTTGAACAAGCAGCTCGCCATTGCGATCGCCGCCGTCGCCGTCCTGGCCACGCTTGCGGCGATCGCCCTTTCGCGGCGCATCGTGAAGCCGGTGGAATCGCTCACGCGTGCGGCCCGCCAGATGGAGGCGGGCAACTTGAGTGAGCGCGTGCACAGTACTTCGCGCGATGAGATCGGCGAGCTGGCCAACGCGTTCAACGCGATGGCCTCCAGTCTCGAGCGGAACCAGACGCTGCGGAAGACGATAACTTCGGATATCGCACACGAGCTGCGCACCCCACTGAACAACGTTTCGGGCTACCTCGATGCAATCGCCGATGGCGTAGTCGCGCCGGACTCCCGCACGATCGCTTCCCTGCAGGAGGAAGCGCAGCTTCTCGTGCGGCTGGTGGCGGACCTCGAACAGCTGTCGATTGCCGACTCGGGCTACCAGCACCTGGTGTTCGAAGAGACCGACCTCAACGAGCTGGTTGGGCGGGTCGTTGAGATGGTCGCAGCGCGGGCGACGGCGAAGGGCGTGACTGTGCGCTCGGAATCAAGACAGGGCTTGCCCCCGGCGCACGCCGACCCCGCACGCCTCGCACAGGTGATTCGGAACTTGCTGGAGAATGCCGTGACCCACACGCCGGCCGGGGGCTCGGTGGAAGTGAAGGTCAGCGCCACCAACGGCCGGATCAACATGACCGTTAGCGACACCGGTCCAGGCATTCCCAAAGAGCACCTGCCCAACATCTTCGAGCGATTTTATCGCGCGGACCCTTCCCGCAATCGGCAGACGGGCGGCGCCGGGTTGGGCCTGGCGATCGTCAAGCAACTGGTGGAAGCGCACGCTGGCACGGTCGGCGGTGAAAACCTGCCTGGGGGCGGTTCGCGCTTTACGGTCACGCTACCGGGGTCGGCATCGGTTGTCGCGGCCGCCGGGCCTGCGAGTGGCGGGGCGTCACGCGCCGCGACTCAGCGCCCTGCTGTGAACTAGCCTCGGTTATTCGCTTGCATTTCGTTCCAGCATTCGGCTCTACTAGAGCTAGGTTAGTGCATGTCGCGACCTGAACCAGTTGGCCTTCGCTGATTTTTCACGACTTCTTCGCCGCTTTCGCGCATAATATCCGCAACCTATTCACAACAGTTAACGAAAGGTATTGAACCGTTCATGATTCGGTAAATGCGTATTGACTCCACTACTCGGAACGCTCAGCGTACCGCTCGAGGGAACCGATTACACAGGAGGAGTACCGCGCAGTGTCTCGATCCAAATTGAGGTTAGTCCTCGGATTGTTCGCCGTCTTTGCGGCGCTGGCCATTTCAGTGGCCTGCGGTGATGACGACGACAACACGGCAACCCCTGCAGCTGGCAACACCACGGCCAGCGGCACCACCCCCGCAGCAGGGACCCCAAACAAGGGCGGCGAAGTCACCGTCCAGCATCGCCCTTTCCGTTCGTTCGACCCGCACTTCACGGCTTTCGGCCGGGATATCAGCCAACAGGGCATGGTGTTCCGCGGGCTCTACAAGCTCGACAAGGACGATAAGATGCAGCCCGAACTGGCCGCCGAAATGCCCAAGATCTCTTCGGACGGCAAGACCTACACGATCAAGATGAAGCCAGGCCTGAAATGGTCTGATGGGGCGGCTCTGACAGCGAAGGACGCCGTGGCAGCGTTCCAGCGGACGTGCAATCCGGATATTGCGGGGCAGTACTCCGCGAACCTCTTCAACATCGTGGGCTGTGAGGAGTACTACACCGCCGCCAAGAAGACGCCGGCGGAGAAGGACACGCTGCTCAAGGCGCTCGGCGTCAAGCAGATTGATGACAGCTCCCTGGAGATCAAGGTGAAGGAGCCACAAGCGACCTTCGCCATCCAGCTCGCGCTCTGGTTTAGCTGGCCGCTCCCGGCGCACCTGGTGAAAGCGCCTGGTGATCCGTGGCCGACTGACCCGACGCAGCTCGTCTTCAGCGGACCCTTCAAGGTGCAGAGCTACAAAGAGAAGGACAACCTCGTCCTCGTCCGCAACGACAACTACGCGGGGCCGCATCTTGCCTACCTGGACAAGATCACGCTTCGCTACATCGAGGACCTGGAGACCGCGAACAACGCCTACCGCAACAACGAGCTGTTGATGAGCCGGGCGAACCAGGCGAACCTCGACGTCCTGCGCAGCGACCCGAAGCTCGGCAAGGAGATCACCTCCGCCGCCAAGAGCCCGAGCGTCCAGGGCCTAACGATGCTTTCGAACGCGAAGCCGCTGGATAACGCCAAGCTTCGGCTGGCGCTCTCCCAGGCCACGGACCGCAACACCCTGAACAAGGTCGTCCTGAAGGACGCGAACATCCCGACCACGACGTGGATTCCCGGGGACCTCATCGGCGTGAAGACCGATGTCTTCGAGAAATCCATTGGTTATAGCCCGGAGAACGCCAAGAAATCGTTTGCGGACTCAGGCGTGGGTAAGGATGTGAAGATCACGCTCACGATCCTCGATGACGCGCAGAACAAAGACATCGCCGCCTTCCTCAAAGAGCAGTGGAGTAAGACCCTCGGGATTGACCTCCAGGTCGAAATCGTGGACTCGCCCACTCTTCAGAAGAAGTACGAGGACGAGAAGTACCAGCTGATCATCCAGGGCTGGACGCAGGACTACCCGGACGCCGAGAACTGGGTGGACGGCCTGTTCAACACCGGCGGACCGAACAACCACTACGGCTGCAGCGATACGAAGCTGGATGACCTTCTGAAGAAGGCGAAAGCCAACCTCAACGAGGAGAGCCGCAAGGGCCAGTACCTGGAGATGAACAAGCTCATTGCCGAGAACATCTGCGGCATGGCCCCTCTCTATCAGCAGCGCATCTTTTACCTGGTAAGCCCCAAGTTGAAGGGCGCCGCGGACTTCTCCACCTCACAGGACCGCTATCTCGCTGGCGACTGGGCCGTCGAGGAGTGGTACCTGACGAAGTAAGCGCACCGCACAGCGAGCGTGCAAGGGGAGCCGGGCAACCGGTTCCCCTTCCGCGCTAATCGGGGATGTAGAAATGACCGGGTACGTTATCCGTCGGCTTCTCACGTTCATTCCGCTGCTCTGGGCGGTTGCCACGCTCACGTTTTTTCTCATGCATGCGGTGCCTGGCGGGCCGTTCGATGCGGGCGACAAGGCGCTCTCTCCCACCACACGCGCCGCCCTCAACGAAAAGTACGGCCTGGATGACTCCCTGCCCCGGCAGTACGTGACTTTCCTGGGAGATCTCGCGCACGGCGACCTCGGCCTTTCGTTTCAGCGCGCCCGGCCCGTCACCGATGTGCTGAAGGATGGCCTGCCCACGACGGCGCAGCTGGGCATCTGCGCTTTCGTGTTCGCGCTCGTCCTCGGGCTGACGCTTGGGGTGGTCTCGGCGGTAAACCAGAATGGCGTCATCGACTACGTCTCGGTGCTGTTCGCCACGGCGGGCGCGGCAGTACCGAACTTCGTGATCGCCGTCTTTCTCGTGGTCGTCTTCTCGCTGAAGTTCGGTTGGTTCGATGTGATCGGCTGGGAGCTCGGCAACCCACGCAAGATGATCCTGCCCAGCGTTGCGCTTGGGCTCTTTCCGGCGGCCTACATCGCCCGGATTACGCGCGCTTCGATGCTTGAAGTGTTGCGTCAGGATTACGTGCGCACGGCGCGAGCGAAGGGGGTGACGGAGTTCCGGGTGGTGCTGCGCCACGTGGTGCGCAATGCGCTTGTGCCGGTGCTTACCGTGGCGGGGCCGATTTTCGCCGGACTGATCACGGGCTCGTTCGTCATCGAGCGCGCGTTCGCCATCCCGGGCGTGGGGGACGCCTTCGTGAACGCCGTCTTCGTGCGCGACTACGGCATCATCATGGGGACCACCCTGCTGTTCGCCCTGATCATCGCAATTCTCAACCTCATCGTGGATGTGGCCTACGGGATCGTCGATCCAAGGATCAGGTACTAGCAATGGCTGCTGCAGAACAGGCAATCGCCCTCGATCCGCGTCGGTTAGAGTTTCAGACCAAGCAGCACGGCCTCTGGGGCCAGGCGTTCCAGCGGCTGCGCCGCAACAAGCTTGCGGTGGTGGCGGGGCTGCTCCTCGGGACGATCATCCTGATGGCCACCGCCACCTCGCTGATCCCGGCGATCGAGGGCCACGCGCCGCACGAGCAGCAGTTCGAGGACCTCCAGAGCGGGCCTTCCACCACGCACGTGCTCGGGACCGACAACCTTGGGCGGGACCTCTGGTCGCGAATGTGGGAGGGCACGCGGATCTCGTTGAAGATCGGCCTGGGCACGCAGATCGTGGTGCTGATGCTGGGCATCGGTGTCGGCGCTGGCGCAGCTCTCGGCGGCAAATGGACAGACAACATTCTGATGCGCTTTACGGACTTGATGTACGCCTTCCCGGACCTGCTGGCGATCATCATCATGAAATCGATCCTCTCGCAGCGCCCGTGGCCGATCATCGGTACCGGAGACCCGCAGATACCGGGCCTCCCGGGGGCGCTCATCCAGGTGATCCTGGCGATTGCGTTCGTTAGCTGGGTAACGCTCGCGAGGCTCGTGCGTGGCCAGATGCTTTCGCTGCGGGAGACGGACTACGTGCTTGCCGCGCGGTCCATGGGCGCCAGCACCCGGCGAATCGTGTTTTCGCACATGCTCCCCAACACGCTAGGGCCAGTGATTGTGGCTGTGAGCTTCGGCATCCCCTCGGCGATCTTCGCCGAGGCCGTACTGGGGTTCATCGGCTTTAGTCTACCGCCGCCCACGGCCAGCCTTGGGACGCTCGTTTCGGAAGGGCAGCGCTACTACCGCGCGAACGAGTGGATGATCATCGTCCCATCTTCGGCGATCGCCGTGCTGATGCTGTGCTTCACCTTCCTCGGCGATGGGCTGCGAGACGCGTTGGACCCGCGGACGCGCCGCTGACGTTGTGGTCCCGAGACACGCCTCATGCTCCCGCGCTTGTGCGCGCAAGCCGGGAGCGGGGGCCTTGTCGACGGTACCCGAGGGCTGCCGCGCTCCGAATCTACCCGACGGAAAAGGCGCGCCCGGGCTTCCGCCTCGGGATCCCACGTCCGCTCACTCTCGTGGCGATTCGAAGGTGGCGGCCCGCGCTAGCCGATTACTCCATTCGTCGCCAGGTCGTTGAGGGCGTCGCCTTCAATGCCGAGTTCGGCAAGCAGGTCAAAGGTGTGTGCGCCAGGCTCGGGCGCGGGACCGCGCGCCCCCGTGTCGCTTCCGTAGATGTGAAACGGTGTATCGAGCACCTCGAACGAGCCGTGCTCAGGGTGCTCGAGTTCGGCGAACCAGCCCATCTCACGGACCTGGGGATTGTCGATGACCTCCATTATGGTGGCCACAGGCGCCCAGATGAGCCCGGCGGCATCCAGCTTTTCGGCCCAGGCGGCTTTCGACTGTTGAGCGAACAGCGGCTCGATCATCGCTGTCACTTCCGTGGTCTGTTCGCGCAATTTGGCGAGCGTGTTCCAACGTGGGTCGTCGGCCCATTCAGGATGTCCGATCATTCCGCAGAAGCGTGGCCAGTAGCCCGGGAAAGGGACCGGCATGACCATCAGGATCCACAGGCCGTCCGAACAGCGGTAGGTGTTCCAGAGCGGGTTCGTGGGCGTCTTTCGGGTGATGCGTGGGGCGTTGAGGCGCGAAGCGAGGGCCGCCGAAAAGTCACCGGCGATGGTCCACATCCCTGAGGCCTGCAGGGTGGTCTCGACGTGCTGGCCTTCGCCCGTCTTATCGCGCAGGCGCAGTGCGGCGAGGGTGGCGGCGAGGATGTTGAGGGCGGTCGCGTGGTCTCCCTGGCCACCGCGGCAGAGTGGAGGCGGCGCGTCCGGCTCGCCGAGCAGGCCCATGATTCCCGAAGCCGCCCAGAAGGCCGCGAAATCGAACCCGGAGCGCTCGGCGTCGGGTCCGCGAGTGCCGTAGCCGCTGAACGATACGTAGATGCCCTTCGGGTTGACCGCCGCTACGTCTTCGTAGGCGAGGCCGTAGCGCACGCGCCGGTCCTGGACGAGGTTGGTGACGAAGATGTCTGCCGTCTTCGCCATCTCTCGCACCAGTTCCGGGCCACCGGGGCGGTCGAGCGCGACAGTGACCGACCGCTTTCCGCGGTTGTCGGTCTGAAAGCCGTAGTTCGTGGGGAAATCGTAGTCGTAGCCCAGCGAACGGAGCTGGAACTGGCGAAAGATATCGCCGCCGGGCGGCTCAACCTTGATGACGTCAGCCCCCATGTCGGCCATCAGCGCGGTTGCGGCCGGGGCCGCGAGCCAGTTGGCGACTTCGAGTACGCGGATGCCATCGAGGGGAGCGGGCATTGGGGTTCCTCCGGAGAAGGGTGGTGAGCGCAGATTCTAAGCGGGCCCAGGCGAAGAGCGTGCGCGACGCGCCGCGCCTGGCTTCCGTTATGCTGGTGGGCGATGGAGATCTGCTTCTACGCCACTCTGCGGGAGATCGTCGGTGGCAAGCGCGTCACGTTCGATATCGCCGAGGGTGCGACGACGCTCGACGTCCTGCACGCGGCGGAATCTCGCTTCCCGGCCCTTACGCCACTGATGTGGGAGAAAGACGGGACGTTGAGTGACTACATCAAAGTGTTCGTCGATGGTCGTGAGATGCGCCACCTGCAGGGCCTCGCCACGCTTGTGCCGATGGACGCTCAGCTCGACATCTTCCCGCCCGCCGCTGGCGGATGACTCGGCTGGAGCTGCGCAACGTCCCGCGGGAGCTGATCTGCGGCTATCTCGTGGACGAACTGGGCGGCGCTTTCCAGGATGATGGTTCCGTCAGCGGCGAGGGGTGGTGCGTTCGCTTCGAGGACGGGGATGCTGTGCGGTTCGGCCCCCAAACGCTCGTGCCCGTGCTCTTCGTAGAGATCGATGGGAGCGATGCGGAGCAGGCCACCACGTTCGTTAAGCGGAAGGCGATGCGCGGCGGCGGGTGACGGCGCCCGCGGAGTGCTTTAGGCGGGAACGGCCGCGCCGAGGAATTCGAGGAACGCGGCGTTGTACTCGTTCGGGTATTCGATCAGCCCAACATGCGCGCCCTGGAGAATCTTCAGGGTGGAGCCGGGAATCAGGCCAGCGAGCTTCTCGGAGTTGCGCACCGGCACCAGCACGTCGTCTTTCGAGCCGATGACAAGGGTCTGGGATTTGATGCCGCCCACCCGGTCGCTCGCATCGAAGGCGAGGCACGCTTCGGCCTGGCGGATAAAGGCGTGGTCCTCCTGCGCGTAGGGGTTACCCGCGCCGTTGGCGACCGCTGCTTCGAACCTTGCGGCATCGCCGAGGAGGGCCGGGCTGTAGAGGTAGGGCGCGGTGAAGCGGTACCACTGCTCGCGGCTGAGGTTCGAGCGCTTGGCGTTAATCCAACTGTTCAGCAC
>JBDSEP010000201.1:0-7623 GCA_039919985.1 Tepidiformaceae bacterium
GCGTTCGTTGTTGGGCGCGGCAGCGCGCAATCGCTGGCTCGTGGCCATCGGAGCCCTCTGGCTCGTCGGGTTCATCGCCCTCGTCGCGACGATCGCGCCGCCTCCCGTAGTGGTAACCCACTGGGCGAACGGGCACATGATGGACCGCACGACGCTCCTGCCGGCCTTTGCCGAGCAGTTCAACGGCGAGCACCACGAGACGAGGTCGGGTAGCAGGATCGAGGTGCGACTGATCCGGGCGAATTCGGGTGAGATCGCGGGCGAGTTGAGCTCGCGTGTCTCTTACGGCAGCGCGATCGATCGGGAGAAGGCGGACCCTACGATCGTGACGCCGGCGGCGGATCACTGGGTCGTCGACCTGAACTATTCCCTCGGTCGGCAGGTGCTGGACGCGGCATCCGTAGAGACAGTGGCGACAACGTACATAGGCATCGTGACGTCGCGCGAGATTGCGGAATGCCTGGGCTGGCCAGTACGGGAGATCGGGTTCGCCGAGATCGTCGAGCTCGCTTCCGACGCCCGCGGCTGGTCGAGCTATCCCTGCGCGAAACCGGAATGGGGACGAGAAGCACTGCTGGCGTTCACCTACCCGAGCCGTTCGAGTACCGCCCGCAGCGTCCTCTATACGCTCTACTCCATCGCCGCCGGCAAGCCGGCAGAGGAGCTAACGGTCGCGGACGTGACGCGGCCAGATGTCCTGCGGTATGTCAGGCGCTTTCAGAGCGCCGTAGACTGCTACGTCCCCGACACGCTCGATCTCAACAGCAAGATCCTCGCGTCGCCTTCTTGCGCGCAGTTCTTCTTCATCGCGGAGGACAATCTCGTGAAGCTGTACCAGGGAAAGTTGTCGGTACCGGTTGGGAGCGCCGCGGTGCGGAAGACCCTGGAGCGGGACCTCGTCATGATCTATCCGAAAGAGGGGGCGATCATCCACAACCACTCCGCTTTCGTGGTCAAGGGAGACATCGTCTCGGAGCGACAGACGGAGGCGGCGAAGCTCTGGATCACCTTCCTGCGCGACGAGGCGCAGCAGAGGGCGTTCATGCAGGAGGGCTTCCGGCGGACTTCGCCGGGACCATGTCTGGATCCACTCGGAAGCCCCTTTTCGCCGTGTGCAAGCACGCCACAGAGGCCCATCTACCCCGACAGGATTGACCCCGCGGTCGCCGACACCATCCTTCGGGCGTGGGAATGAGACCGTGCTGATGCGAACGCTCGCCCACCCCCTCGGGATAGGGATCCTTGTGACAAGCGGAGCGGGGGCGATCGCCGTGATGGAGCTCGCTTCGTGGTCAGACCGCGGGCCATGGATCATCGGGTGGGGGCTCGCAGCTTACGGCACGTTGGTCCTGGTGCTGTTGATCAAGGAGAGGAAAGCGACGCGTTTGCTTGCGCCTTTGGCGAATACGAGCCAGGAGAGCAGCGGATTCCTGGGTGGAGCGGGAAGGACAAACGCTGGCGAGCGGCTATTTGCGGAGGAGGCATCCCCGGAGAACATCGTTGCCCTCACTCAGGACGCGCTGCGGCGGCTGAACAATCCTGCCGCCCTCGGGATGTGCGGCCTGGCACCGCGATTACCGCGCACGCTATCCGCCGTATCCGATTCGCATCCAGACGGGCACGCCGACGTCACGCCCCTTCACCAGGCACGGGCCCTGCGGGCGGCGCTGATTGCCGGCATTGAACGCCTCAAGGACGCCGGGGGCGTAGGCGCGATGGACGGGGGACACGTGCGTTACGTGATTCTCTACGACGAATATGTGCTTGGCCGACCGAACAACCAGATCATGGCGCGGCACAGCATCAGCGAAAGCACATTCCACCGTTACCGGCGGGAGGCTATCCGCGCTCTCGCAAGCGAACTCGAACGCGGGGAGGAGATCCTCTCCCGCGAACAGGCCGCGTCCGAACCGTCGCCCTAACCCTCTTAGCCAGGCGACCTTGCATCGGGCCCAAGCTGCCGATCCGCCGTGTCCTCCGCGAATGCCCGGAACCGAGCCCAACTCGCGGGATGGCGAAGCGTCCATAAAGTCGGCAGCTAATGGCAGTTTAACAACGCACTTTGGCAGTACCGGTGCCTCTTACTGACACCAGCCGGGCCTCGGTCCGGACTTTGGTCAGCGAGGAGGGTCACGTGGCCAGCATGGCGGCGGCGATCGCTTGGTTAGGCCTGTTAATTGGTCTGGGGGCGGGGCTTTCGTATTGGGAAGAAGAGGGGTACGCGGAGCTTCCGCCACCGGGCGAAGCGCTGACGCTCACAGGAATTGCAGGCGACGAGATAAAACTAAAGCTACGACTACCACTCGACGCTGAACCCAATCAAAACGAATGGGCCGCAAGCTTTCGCGACCTTGATTCGGACTTCACGAGGGTGTTGCCCCTCGAGGTCGAACGACGAGTCGACCAGGGTGGGGTGCCAACCGGGTTCTATGGCCGATTCACGGTTCCGGAGGTACCGGGACGTGCTCGGGCGAGGCTGGAAGGGACACTGGAAGGCTCCTACAGAATCAGGGGCGGCGGCCAGGAACGCATCGAAATCCCGCTCCGACTTGCGATCGCGCGGAGCAAAGACGGCGGAAGCACCAGCGGAACGCTAGACAAGAGTTTTGCAGAGGGTTTGAGGATCACAGGAACTGTTTTTCTCATATGCGTCATTGGTATGGCGTTCTTGGGCATCCTGGTGTTAGGCGCGGCCTACCTGGTCCTTCTGGTCGCGGGAGCCGTACGAAGCGTGCGTAGGGCGGTGCGGCCGTGATCGAATGGCAGAGGGATCGCGCGTCTCGGCCCCGCTACGGGCGGGCCCTTCGGCCTGCTGACAGGTGAATCGAGCCAGCGGCCCTGGCGAACAAAGACAACAGGTTACAGAGGAGACGAGATGAACAGAAATGTGTTCCTTGTGGGCACCGCAGCCCTTGCACTGGTCGCCATGGTCATCGTGGGTGGATTCATGCAAAGAGTGGGCCGGGCTGAAAGCGATGCGCCGGCGGGAGCAATCAGGGTGACGATTGCCAGCTCCAGCACAAAGAAGGAATGGATAGATGCTTCCGTGAAGACGTTCAACGACGCCTCCCGTTCCGGAAACCAATTCCGAATTGGCGGCAAGCCGATCCACATCCAGGTGCTGCAAGAGGAGCTCGAGCCGGGAAAGTTCGACCACTATCGCTCGGGGACGATGGTGACGGACACGCTCTCCGGCAAGATAACGCCGACGGTCGTATCGCCCGCGGAGGGCTCGTGGATCGACCAGCTCAACAAAGGTTGGGAAGGAACCCACGGCAAACTGCTCGTGACCGGCAAGCCTACCCCTCTGGTGCGGACGCCGCTGGTCATCGGCATGTGGCAATCCCGGGCGACAGCAATCGGCTGTTGGCCGCGGCCAACATCGAATTGTTCGTGGAACCGATTGAACGAGCTGGCGGCGAATGCCGAGGGATGGGCGATGTTCGGCCACCCCGAGTGGGGAAAACTGAAGATGGGCTACGGGTACGTCGGCGAGTCCAACTCGGGGACGTTGACGGCGATGCTCCTCTGCGTGCTCGGCTCGGGAAAGACCTCCGAGATCCAGGTGGAAGATGTCCAACCATCGACCGGTTGCGGAAAATCGATGGCCACCCTGGAAGGCGCGAAGGTCCATAGCGGCAAGAAAAGTAGTTGGTTGCTGGGCTTGATGAAGGACCGGGGATCGGAGTATCTCGATGCTGTGACCACGTACGAGCAGGAGGTCGTCACCTTCAATCGCGAGAACGGGAAGAACCTGCGGGAACCGCTGGTCGCGGTCTACCCCCAGGACGGCACGGTGGTTGTCGAGCACCCGTTCGCCGTCCTCAACGGCGCGAGCTGGGTCACAGACGATCAGAAAAAGGCGGCGGGCCTCTTCCTCCAGTTCCTCCTCTCCGAGGGGCAGCAGCGAGAAGTCGAACAGTGGGGCCTTCGCCGGGTGGATCCAACCGCTATTCCCAAATCGCCGATCGAGACGCGATTTGGTGCAATCCCGGACGCGCCGATCGTGCCCGTCGAAGTGCCGAGCGTGCTGGTCGTAGACCGCATCATCGAGGTCTGGCATCAGGTGAAGAAGCACGCTGTCGTCGCCCTCGTCTTCGACAAGTCCGGGAGCATGGAGGGGCAAAAGCTGGCGACGGCGTTGGTTGGGGCGACTGCCATGGTGCAGGCCATGGACCCGCAGGACGAGCTGATCTGGGTGCCGTTCGACAGCAGGGTTTATCCCGGCCGGCAGGGAACCAAGGGTGAGATCGGCGAGCAGCTCGTCGGCGACATTCGGTCCACGACCGCGGCGGCCGGAACGGCGCTGTATGACGCCATCGGTGAAGCCTATCGGAAGGTCGGCCTGCGTGAGGATGTGCTGGGCGACCGCTGGCGATACGGCATCGTGGTTCTTTCGGACGGCCAGGACACAAGCAGCGTGCGAATGAGCATGGCCCAACTCCAGGCCCTTCTCGCGCCCTCGGAGGGCGACCCCACCGCGATCCAAATCCACACCATCGGCGTCGGAAGCGACGCCGACAAAGGCGTGCTCTCCAGGCTGGCGACTATGGCCCACGGGCGGTACTGGGACGCACGAGATCCAGCACGCGTTGTCGATAGCTACCGCGAAATAGCTGTGCACTACTAGCGCGAACGACTCACCAGAACGCCGAACCGAACTGATCCACTCCACCATCCGAAAGGAACGTTGAAATGCCTCGACTTCAACAATCGTTGCCCACGGCAGTCCTCCTCGCCGCTATCTGGGCGGCGGGATTCGCGGTGTTCTCCGTCATCTGGTGGCTGCCGGGGCTGGCGCTGACCTGGACCGGCATCGTCGGGCTGTTGGCTGCGGTGATGGTGGGAGGGATGGTATTCGACCTGGGACGACGATCGGCGACGTTGCCACCGACATTCGGACTCTCGAGGACATCGGCGCTTCGAACGGTTGCCGATGGCGCCGAGGAGCAACTGCCTGGCGATGGCGAGATACTCACGCCCCTCCAACAGTTGAGTCGAGACATGCACACGAAATTCTCCAGTATCTCTGCGCAAGGGGGGCTGAAATCACTCGCCGAACTGGACCACCAGTATCAACGACTACTGCCCGTTCTCAATGAGAAGCGAGATACGGATCCCCTTGGGGTGTCGCACATCCCGCTTCTCGCGGAAGAAGCGTATCGCCAGGGCCTCAACGTCCTGAAGGACGCCTTCGAACTGGCCGCGACAGTCGAATCTTCCGAACGCCAACGACTCGAACGGGAAGCGAGTGAGCTTGAGGGAGAAATCGCTGCCCTGGAGGAAGCAGGGAATGCCGCTGTGAGACTGGCGATGAAGCGCGAAACCGCCGCATCTCATCGAGAACGCCTAGAGATCATCGCCCAACACGAATGGCGTGTGGAGGAATTGCTGCACCAGTGCGGGCGCTGCGAAGCGTCCCTCGATCGCACACGCATGGAACTGGCGGTGATCAAAGCCGACTCCAGCGTGGAAAGCGTCAGCGCTGTGACGGAGTCGCTACGAAGAACCATCGAACAAGCGCGCAGCGTGCGGGACGAGCTCACTCGTCTCGGCCTGTGACGCCGGAAGGAAGGGTGCTATGAACCAGGAACAGGAACTCCAACAAACGGGCGCCGGGCAGCTCATCGCGCTTCCCCTCCCGCTGGCCGAGGTGCCCAGGGGCGTAACGGCAGCGGAGGCCATAGAGCTGAGCGAGCGAGCGTCCGCTATCGTCGGCGATCTGCGTAATGCAAACGGTAGTAAGGAGTTGCAGATCATTGACGCGATTACCGCCGTCGGCATGCAAGCTCAACGTCACGCGGCCACCGACATAAACCTGTTGCGAGGGCGTGTCGGCGAGATGCTCTCCAGCGAACAGGATGGGGCGGCGACGAGAATATCGAAAGATCTGGTTGACCTTCGGCTGACGTTGAACCGCATCGACCCACAGCAGGTTGGGCGGGAGCACATGATCCGCCGCGCCGTCCACCGCCTGCCCTTCGGACGAAATCGGCTGCTGCGCGTGCTGGAGACCATTGCCGTCCGCTACGAGCCGGTCTCACGCCAGGTCGTCATGCTCGAAACCAGGCTTCGCGAGGGCCGGATGCTTCTCGTGCGCGACAACATCGAACTGCGAAAGCTCTACGAGCAGGTCGAGGCTCAACGACCGTCGGTACAGCGCAACGCGTATCTGGGAGAACTGGTCATGCAGCAATTGGAGGTGCTTCTCCAGGAGACAGAGGACTCTTCGAAGCGTTCGCGCATCCAAGACGCGCTGTACGACGTCGCGATCCGCGTGCAGGACCTGCGGGTCATGGAGGAAGTGCACCTGCAGATGTTCGCAAGCCTGGAGCTGACCTGGCAGAACAACGGTCGGCTCGGACAGGCCGTGGACCGGACGCTCACGCTAGTGAGCAACGTGACGGTGATTGGCCTGGCGATTCAGGCGGCGTTGGCGCGCCAGCGGAGAGTGCTGGAGGCCACCCAAAAAACGCGCGAATACCTGGGAGATCGCCTCCTGGCCAACGCCGAGGCGATAAAGCAGCACACAGTGGAGATCGGCGACGTGTACAACGGCCCAGTGATCGCATTGGAAAAACTGACGCAGGCGCACGACACGCTCTTTCAGACGATGGACATTGTGGACAGACTGAAGTCAGACGGGATAGCGAGCGCCCGGGAAAACGCCAAAACGCTGACAAAACTGGTGGCCCAGTTTGAGGACCGAATGGCCCACCTGGAGACGCCGCCGCCAGCGCCCTCTCTGGAAGCCTGAGAGCGCTGGCGGCCGCAGATCTCTTTGCGTGACAACATGGGGGACGCTTGAAAACTACAGGTGGCCGCAAATTGTCGGCATCCGAACCGAGCCAAAAGCCCATCGACGGTCAAGGATCGGCGCGAAGACTCAACTCCTTGAAGCTTCCCAAAGCACCCTCACTGGAGTTTACTGGGTTCGCTGCTGCAGGGCCCAAGTCGCGAGCGCAAATGAGTGATGAAGGGGACCGCTTTGAATCTCGGTAGTTCTGGCCGAACGGATACAGGTTTTCGCGCGCGTTGATTTGCTGCGCGTAGCGAAAACGCAACATAGATTCGCAGGTCATGGCTGATGCGAAGCGCGTTCGGGTAGTGGGAGCGGGGACGATGGGCGGGAGGATCTCTGCCCAAATCCTGGCCTGGCGGTGTCGAGTTCAACTTCCGCGTGCTCGGGGCGGGCGGCGCGATCGGCGTCGATTCGACCTTCCAGAACATCACCGCGTCCGGGAAGAAACACATCTACCCCGGCTCGCTTGGCCGGGCGCCGATCCGATGGAGCCCGTTATTGCGCGCGACGGAAGGCCGTGGTCGGCACGAGTGACCTTCCGCGTCAACCGAGATGCGGGCGTACACTCCCACGCGGATGGCTCGGAGCCTCTCTCGAGATCCATGCTTGACTGGTTACATACTGAATTGTGCTAAGGCGGCGGGTGAATCGACAAGCGGCGTTGGCGTGAGGAGAATCGCGGGATGACCGACTACAGCGACATCAAGACCATGAAGAAGGATCGGCACGCGATCATCCAGCTCGACAGGCCGGAGAAGATGAACGCGCTGAGCCACAATCTACGAGCGGAACTGTTCGACGCGCTTAAGGATTTCGAGGTG
>JBDSEP010000209.1:0-3024 GCA_039919985.1 Tepidiformaceae bacterium
AGGCGGGTCCATCGTGATTATCGAAACGTTGCCCTGGCCTGCCGCCGCGCCCGGGTTGTTCGCCAGCTGTTCGGCGAGAGCCTCGGGCCGCAGCCCCGGCCCGGCGATGCCTTTGCTAGAAATAAAAAGCTCCGGGTTCCGCGACACGTACATAATGTCTTCGTACTTCGTCAGCGCCCAGAACCCGTTGAAGGTTTCCCCGCCTTCATTCCAGTACACCGGCTCTTCCCGGCGAAGCCGCCGGAAGATTTCGTGAGCCTCGTTGTTCTTGAACAGCTCCGGGTCGTTAAGGTCGATAGCCTGGGAGCGGGTAGTCTCTGCGAGTGTCATGCGTGCGTCCTGTGCGGGGGTTGAACGGCGATGCTACGCCCTCCCGTCCCAAATGGCATCTGAACGTTCATTCACCGAGGCCACCGCGTCCGCTCAAGCGCCTGGACCTCTCGATCGGTCGTACCGGCGTTGGAACGAGCCCGCCGAGGAGATCGGCGGTTGCTACGGCCACCGCGGCGACAGCCGCATCGAACGGTTCGGCGTTCGCCTTTGACGGCGCACGATAGCCGCTGATTTTACGCACGTACTGCAGCGCAGCAGCCTGAACCTCAGCACTGGTGACCGGCGGCTCCGCGCCGCGCAACGTCTTTATCGATCTGCACATCTCCGTTCCTTTCCGCCGGGCTGCCGGTGCACGAGCGGCGCTGCCGCTCGTCGCGGGCACCGCCACCATCGTCCACCCTGCTAGAATCGGCCCCATATTCCCGGCTTTCTGGAGGATTCTTCGTGGAAGTACCCCTGCTCGTCAACGACTTTCTGCGCCGCGCAGCTAAGCTCTATCCCAATAAGGTGGCAATCGTCGACGGCGACCTGCGGTTCACCTACTCCGCGTTCCAGGCGCGGGTCAATCAGCTGGCCCACGCGCTCACTCGCCTCGGCGTGAAGCAAGGCGACCGGGTCTGCATCCTCAGCCCCAATTCCCACTACTTCCTGGAAAGCTACTACGGCGTGACGCAACTCGGCGCCATTCTCGTTCCGCTCAACTATCGGCTGGTGGCCAGCGACCACGAATACATCATCAACCACGCGGGCGTGACCACGGTCCTCGTCGACTACGAGTACACGAAGGTCGTCGACGAGATCCGGCCGAACCTGACCACGGTGACCAACTGGATAGTCTCCGATCCGGCTGCGAACGCCACCACGCCTGCAGGCTGGACCGACTGGGACCAGCTTGTCGGCGGCGAACCAACCACGCCCACACCGACGGTCGAACAGGATGAGAACGACACCACGTCGATTAACTACACCTCCGGGACGACGGCGCGGCCCAAAGGGGTGATGCTCACCCACCGCAACTGCTACATCAACGCCTACAACTTCATCGCACACCTGCGCATCCGTCACGAGGACGTCGAACTCTGGACGCTTCCAATGTTCCACGCCAACGGCTGGGGCGGGCCATTTGCCATCACTGCGATGGGAGCCACCCACGTCGTCCTGCGCTCCGTGGTCGGTAGCGAAATCTACCGGCTCATCGAGGAGCAGAAGGTAACCTTCGCCTGCATGGCCCCCGCCGTATTGAGCACGATTCTCAACTACCCGGATGGTGCCGGGCACCACATCCAGACCGGGCCGCGATTCGTGGTGGCCGGTGCGCCGCCTCCCGCCGCCTTCATCGAACGCCTCGAAAAGGAAATCGGCTGGGAGTTCATCCAGATTTACGGGCTCACCGAGACAGCTCCAATTCTCACCGTCTCCGAGCCAGACTTTCACAACTCCGATGGGCAGGATTACACCCGCCGTGCCCGCGCGGGCGGAGAGGCCATCGGCGTCGATATCCAGGTCCTGGACGATGATGGTAAACCCGTCCCCATGGACAACGAGACCATTGGCGAGGTCTGCTGCCGCTCCAACGTCGTCCTCAAGGGCTACTGGGAGCAGCCGGAAGAGACTGCCCGGGCGATCTACGGCGGCTACTTCCATAGCGGCGACCTCGGCGTTTGGGACGAGTTCGGCAACGTCAACATCGTCGACCGCAAGAAGGACGTGATCATCTCGGGCGGCGAGAACATCTCCTCACCAGAAGTGGAGGCCGCCCTATACAAGCACCCCGCCGTCCTCGAATGCGCGGTAATCGGTGTGCCCAGCGAAAAGTGGGGCGAGACCCCCAAGGCCCTCGTCGTCCTGCGCGACGGCGCCTCCGCCACCGAACAGGAGATCCTCGAGTTCAGCCGCCAACATCTCGCGCACTTCCGTTGCCCCACCTCGGTCGATTTCGTGGAGTCCCTGCCGCGCACCGCCACCGGCAAGCTGCAGAAGTTCGTGATTCGCGAAAAGTACTGGGAAGGCGTGAAGCGCCGGGTGAACTGACGTTCTTGCGCCCTCGCGACTGCATCGCTGTCACTCCACCACCGGCGGTCGCGGGATTAGCCTCCCGTTGGCTCGGGCTGGGTTGGGGCTGGCCGTGGGGCGCCTCTTTGTGAAGCGCGTCACAGAATCCCGACGTCGCCGCAGCTACGTTCAAGATACGGAACCCAACAGTAAACGCCCGAGGAAGAATCCCGTGAAGCATTCGCAAAGTTTCCAGGTCAACGCACCGATGGACACCGTCTGGCGGATTCTCGCCGGTATCGAACACTATCCCACGTGGGCACCGACCTTCGATCGCGTGGAGTTTCCGGCGGGAAAAGACCTCGCGAAGGGCCTCCGGGTCCGCCTCTGGGTGAAGGGCGCTCCACCGTCCAAATTCGTCGTAACCGAATACACCGAGGGATCGCGTTTCGCGTGGGAGACCACCGCTCGCGGCGTCCACGCGCTCGCCGATCATCGCATCGAGCCTTCCGATGGTGGCACGCGACTCACGCTAAGCGTCGAAGCAAGCGGATTCATGGCCACGCTCTTTGCGCCCATGATTAAACGCGTCACGTTGCGCAACCTCGAGCTCGAAGGCAACGGCCTGAAGGCCCACGCCGAGGCTCTGGTGCCCGTCCAGGCACGCCTGGGCGTCTAGCGCGCCTTCTCCGATTCCCG
>JBDSEP010000218.1:0-4939 GCA_039919985.1 Tepidiformaceae bacterium
TCGAGAACTTCCGCGCCGGTGTGATGGATCGCCTCGGGCTCGGCTACGAACTGCTCGCCGCCCGCAACCCAAAGCTCGTCTACGGTGCGATCCGGGGCTTCGGCGACCCGCGCACGGGTACCAGCCCATACGTCGATTGGCCGGCCTACGACGTGGTTGCGCAGGCGATGGGCGGCCCGGTCAGTTTCACCGGCACCGAAGATGGCCAGGTGCTCAAGGTCGGGCCGAGTATCGGCGATCTGTATCCCGGCACGCTCATTGCCCTAGGCGTGGTCTCGGCGCTGCTGCACGCTCGCGCCACCGGCGAGGGCCAGTTCGTGGACGTCGGCATGTACGACGCAGCGCTCGCGCTATCGGAGGCGATTATCTACCGCTACTCCTACCGCGGGCAGATTTCGAAACCGCTGGGGAACAGTCACGCCCAGCTCACGCCGTTCGACATCTACCCGACCGCGGACGGCTTCTGCGCGATTGCCGCGCCCACGCCCAACCATTGGGAGCGCCTCTGCCTGTTGATGGAGCGCGAAGACCTGATCGACGATGACCGCACGCGCGCCAACAACGACCGCATCCAGAACGCCGCGTTCGTGAAGGAAACCATGCTTGCCTGGACAACCGCGCGCACTACCCGCGAAGTGGTCGACACGCTCGCGGGACTAGTGCCCGTTGGGCCGGTGAATAACGCCGCCGACATGTTCGCCGATCCTCATGTGCAGGCCCGCCAGATGCTTGTCGCGGTCGAACACCCTGGCAGCGAACGACCGGTGGTGCTGCCGAACTCGCCCATCAAGCTCACTGCCACGCCGAGCGGAATCTACCGCCGCCCCCCAAAGTTGGGCGAGCACAACGCCGAAATCATTGCCGAACTGGACCAGGAGAACGCCAAATGACCCGACCCTTCCGACTACGCCGCTCCGAACTCGCCACCCCTGGCACCAGCGAAAAAATGATGGCCAAGGCCGCCGAAAGTGACGCCGACCTCGTCTTCCTGGACCTGGAGGACGCCGTCGCGCCGAGCGAGAAGGTGGGTGCACGGCAGCCTGTGATCAATGCGCTCAACGGCCTGAACTGGGGGAAGACGACGCGAGCGGTGAGGGTGAACGGCCCCCATACCATCTGGTGTCACGAGGACATCATCGAGACGGTCACCGGGGCGGGCAAGAATATCGATGTGATCATCGTGCCCAAGGTGAAGGCGCCGCGCGACGTGTGGTTCGTCGATACGCTGCTGACGCAACTCGAATTCAAGCTTGGGCTGCCGGAGGGCGGAATCGGCCTCGAACTTTTGATCGAGGAGACCGAGGCGCTGGCCCGCGTCGAAGAGATCGCCGCCTGCTCGCCGCGGCTGGAAGCGCTAATCCTCGGCGTGGGCGATCTTTCCGCCAGCCAGGGGATGCGCATGGGCAACATCGGAGTGAATAAAGGGATCTACCCCGGCGACATCTGGCACTACGCGCGCACTCGGATGATCGTGGCGGCACGAGCGTTCGGGCTGGACGCCATCGACGGACCGTTCGCCGACTTTCGCGATGGGGACGGCTACCGCACAGAATGCACGTGGTCATCGACGCTGGGGGCCGTGGGGAAGTGGTGCATCCACCCCAGCCAGATCGAAATCGCGAACGACGTCTACTCACCGACCGAGAAGGAGGTGGCGACGGCGAAGAGCGTCATCTCGAAGGTGCGGGAGGCGGAAGCGGCCGGCCTGGGAAGCGCGAACAACAATGGAGTGATGATCGACGCTGCGACTGCACGCATCTTCGAGATCGTCCTCGAACGCGCGAAGCAGACAGGGCGGCTGTAGGAGCCCCATTCTCGGACGTGTCCAGGATCGCTGCGGCGCGACCGCAGGTGCGGGCCTCCTCCGCGCTCGTTAGACTTCGCGCATAGCTTGGGCTCCGCAGCGGGGCAAGAAAAGAGGCGATCATGAAAGTAGGTACCGGTTTCGGCGGAAGCTGGCTGACGGGAGTGGCGGAATCGGCGCGGAGGGCTGAGGAGCTGGGCTATGACTTCGCCTCCACGCCCGAGACGCAGCACGATTCGATCCTTGCGGCCACGCTGGCGGCGGCGAGCACCGAGAAGCTGGAGATCCAGACGAGCGTGACGATCGCGTTTCCACGCAGCCCCACGGTGCTGGCGATGGAGGCGTGGGACATTCAGCACCTGAGCAAGGGGCGATTCACGCTGGGGCTCGGAAGCCAGGTGAAGGGCCACAATGCCAACCGCTTCAGCACGGAATGGACGCCCGGCCCAGCAACCCGGATGAAAGAGTATATCCGCATGGTGCGCGCGGTATGGCGTTCGTTCGAAACTGGGGAAGCGCCCAACTACGTTGGCAAGCATTACCACTTCACGCTGATGACGCCGAACTTCAACCCCGGGCCGATCGAGTACGGGAACCCGAAGATCGCACTGGCGTGTGTGGGCGACGCGATGGCGCGGGTGGCCGGGGAGGTGGCGGACGCAGTCTTCCCGCACGGGTTCATGACCGACAAGTACATGCGCGAGGTGGTGCTCCCGAACGTGGCGATCGGTCTACAGCGCTCGGGCAGGACGTGGACGGATATCGAGATTTCGGGCGGTGGGTTCACGGTGTTCGCCGAGACAGAATCGGAGATCGAGCAGGGCCTCGAAAAGCTGCGGCAGCCGATCTCGTTCTACGGCTCGACGCGCAGCTACCACGAGGTGTTCGAAGTGCACGGCCTGAAGGACCTCGGCATGCAGCTTCACTCGCTCTCCCTAGCGGGCAAGTGGGAAGAAATGAAGCGCGTCATCCCCGAGGACGTGCTGCGCGTGTTCGCGCAGTCGTCCACCTATGACAAGCTGCCTGAGTTCCTGCGCGACAAGCGCGAGTATGCGAGCCGCATCACGCTGGCGATGCCGAATCGCACGCCGGAGGAGCGCGAACGGGCGGCGGCGGTGATGAAGACGGTGCAGGCGGTCGAGGTGCCGCGCGCGCCGAGAGGGCTAGCGGTGCCTGCGGCGACCGCCTGATCGTGGTGGGCTGCCACTTTATGGGTGGCAGCGCCAGTCAGCGCAGCGTAGAACGGGGGTGTGAAGCTCACCCAGTTCCCCGGCTACGTCCGGTTCTGGGTGGCTTCGACGGTCTCGGAATTCGGCACTTACGTTACGAGCATCGCGATCAGCGTGATCGTCGTGGTCACGCTGGACGGGGGAAGCGCTGCGGTGGGCCTGATCAGCGCGGCGCGCTGGCTGCCGTATCTGCTGCTGGGGTTGTTTGCCGGGGTCTGGGTGGACCGCCACCGTCGAAAGCCCATTCTGATCGCCAGCGATCTCGGCCGGGCGCTCATCCTTGTCTCAATCTCTGCACTCGGGCTCGCTGGTTGGCTCACAATCCCCATCCTGTTCGCCCACATGTGCCTCTTCGGGGCGATCTCCGTGGTGAGCGACGCCGCGTTCCAATCGTTCCTCCCACAGTTGGTGCCGCGCGAACTGTTCGTTCGGGCGAACGCTCGGCTCGAGCAGAGCCACTCCGTGGCACAGACCACGGGGCCGGCGCTCGCCGGATGGCTCACGCAGGTGCTCACCGCGCCCGCAGCGTTGATCCTGGATGCCGTTTCGTACTGTATCTCCGGTGCCGTCGTCGCGAGCGTTGCGGACACTGCAAACCAAACGCGTGAGCAATCCAGCTCGGGCGGTGTCGGGCGGAGTATCCGCCAGGGGCTGGAGTGGATTTACCGACATCCGCAGCTAGGGCCGCTCGCCTGGACTACACACCTCTGGTTCATCTTCTCTAGCATGTTCGGCGCGGTGTTCACGGTGTACGCGCTGCGAGAACGGGACCTTGGTGCGGTTGGACTAGGCGTGGTACTTGCGTGTGCGGGCGTTGGCGCCGTGTTGGGGACTTTCGCGACAACGCGCATCGGAGACGCGCTCGGCGCCGGGCCGACGATAATCCTCGCCCACGTGCTGTATCCGCTAGCGTTTGTCATCATTGCGGCGGCAGGCCTGGCCCCAAGTGGGGACTGGAGCGCTTTCGCGACGATCGCTTTTGGTCAGTTCCTTGTGGGCCTTGCCCTGGGCATCCAGGGTCCGCAAGAGATGGGGTACTGGCAGGCGGTCACGCCGGACCGGCTGATGGGCCGCATGAACGCAACGCGACGATCGGTCAATCGCGGGATGATAGTGGTGGGCGCCCCGCTGGGCGGCCTGGTCGGCGAAGCGATCGGCAACCGCCCAACGATAACCATAGCCGCAGCCGGGATGCTGGTCGTAGTGCTACTAATGGCGGGCTCGAACATTCGACACGCCCGAATCGAGGATCAGCTGTCCGAGGAGGAGGCGATGGCGTAACCACGCTTCTGTTGACCGAGGCGGTGGTTGTGATGGATCTGCTCGCAGTCGCGAGCGGCCCGAGGGCTTGTGCCTCGCCTGGCTAAGCGCGCAGTCGCCAGAAATCGCCAACAAGCCCGAGTTCGGCGAACACAGCTTCGCCCTCTTCGACGGTCTTGCGACGCCAGCTTGGTGCGAGCTTGTCCGCATACCAGATGGTGCCGAGCCGGAGCGCCGTTTCGGGGCTCATCGTGCCGCCCCGCCCCAATCCGCGCTGCTCGCACCAGCGGTCGATGTGCTCTTCCGACCGGAAGAGGAGCATCGTTGCTCAGGTGTGGACAATGTCGTCCCACCACTCGGCGGCTGGTACCGCGAAGTGGACAACGGCCTCGACAGGACGAAGCGACAGGTTCGTGACTTCGAGAGCGAGCGCTTCGTTGCAGCAGCCGCAGCTCGATTGGACCGTGCCTGTGCCACCGAGCATGGCCACCGAGCCGAGGGCGTCCCAGATGCAGTTGCCGTAGTAGTGCCTGGCCCCAACGCTCACGGGAAATGCCGTCGGGACCGCTGAAAGCGGGTTCGCCATTCGGACTTCGTCCGTCCCGGGCTCCAGCACGAGGACGTGATTGGCGGCAAGGCGGTGATA
>JBDSEP010000236.1:0-5461 GCA_039919985.1 Tepidiformaceae bacterium
TCGGTAGAATGAGCTCCAGCATGTTGAACTCGCGGCCAACCCGTCGTCTCCTTTTCTGCGCCGCACTCACTCTCGCGTTCGCGGCGGCATGTGACGAAGACACCGGCTACAACACGGCGACTGCGCCCGCCCAGACCTCCTCCGCCTCGCCGCCCGGTAGGAGCCTGATCGCGGTTCGAGTGGAGGACAATGCGTTCAGCCCGCCGAATCTCACCGTTCCGGCGGGAGCAACGGTGACGTGGGGGTGGTCGGGGAAGAACGCCCACTCGGTTGTCGCCGCATGGCAGGGAGCGGCCGTGCAATCGAAGCAGTTCACGGGTAGCGGGGCGTTCGATTTCCGCTTCGATGCCGCGGGAACCTTCGAGTACCAGTGCGGCGTCCACGGGGCCGCGATGGCGGGCAAGATTACGGTGAAGCCGTAGGTTAGTGTGCTACCACGGGGTCGGGATCGCGCGCAGTTTCGTCCTCGGCTTTCGGCGGTGCGGCGGCGGCGGTGCCCACAGTGCGGCGCAGAGGCAACTCCTTGATGAGCAGGGCGAAGAGCAAGCAAAGCAGCGCCGAACCGAGCGCGAGCGTAAAGATCAACCGCACGGCAACGGCCACCGATTCCGCCTGAGCTCCCGTGGCGCGCGTCAGAATCTGCTCACCGTCCTCGAGGGATCGGACCCGCTTCTGGATGGTCGCGTAGACGCCCTTGTTGAGCGTGATGGTGGGGTCGTCCAGCTCCACGGAGATGGTCTGCCCGACCGCCGCGCGGTCGGAGGCGTCGAAGCGCTCGGCGAACTCGGTGTGGTAGACGTTCGAGAGGACCGCACCGAAGACCGCAATGCCGAGCACGCTGCCTATCTGGCGAAAGAACTGACTGGAACTACTGGCCACGCCGAGGTATTCGTACGGCACCGCGTTTTGAATTACGAGCGACATGGTGGGCAGGACAAGCCCGAACCCGACGCCGAGGACGACCATGACCAGGCTGATGTACCAGATCGGCGTGTCCACACCGACGAGGCGCAGGAACGCCATGGCGAAAGCGATAATCGCCGCACCGATCACCGTCTGCCATTTGTACCTGCCCGTGCGGGCGATGACCTGGCCGCCCATCACGCTGGCGAAGAGCACGCCGACACTCTGCGGAGTGGTGACCACTCCTGAGGCCGTGGCGGAGGCCCCGAGCGCCGTCTGCACGAAGATGCCGAGGTACTGAAAGGCCCCGAAAACGCCCACCCCAAACGTGAAGACGATCAGGTTCGAAACGAGGAAGACTCGGTTTTTGAAGAGATGCAGAGGCAAGATCGGTTCGGGGTGGCGCGCCTCCTGGGCGATGAAGAGCGCGACCAGCACGACAGACCCCGCCAGCAATCCGACAATCTCCGGCGAGCCCCATGCGTACTTGTCGCCAGCCCACACGAGGGCGAGCAGCATTGCCAACGAAGCGAGGGAAAGCAGCGCGGCGCCAACGAAGTCGATCTTCGGCTTCCGGGTGACCACGCGCTTCGGCAGATTCATCCAAATTGCGGGGATAGCGACGAGGCCCACGGGAATGTTGAGGAGAAAGACCAGCCTCCACCCGCCGTGGTCGGTGAGCAGGCCACCGACGGTTGGCCCGATGATGCTGGCCAGGCTGAAGGTGCCCGTGAAGAGCCCGATGTACTTACCCCGTTCGGCGGGAGAGAAGATGTCGCCCAGCGACGCAAACACGGAGGCGAAGATCATCCCGCCGCCCAGTCCCTGGACTGCGCGGAACCAGATCAGCGACGTCATCGAAGGCGCAGCGCCGCAGGCCGCGGAGGACACCATGAAGAGAATGATGCCGCCGATGAGGAAGAGCTTCCGGCCGAAAACATCGCCGAGCTTCCCGACCAAGGGGATTACTACTGTAGAGGCGAGCATGTAGCTGGTAAACAGCCAGGAGAGCAAACCAAAACCGCCGAGGTCTGCGAGGATCCGGGGCGTTGCCGTGGAGACCACCGTTTGGTCTAGCGCGCCGATGAAGAGCGAGATCATCAGGCTTCCGAGGAGCAGCCATCGCTGTCGAGAGTCCAGGGTTTCGCCGAGCGACTGGTGGGGCGTCGGGGGGATAGCTTGCGCCAAGAGGTGCACACTCACGTCAACGTCAGGGTACGGTTAGCCTACATAGTTTGCCGCGAGCGAACAAACTCGCAACGCGCCAAAAAGAGGGTGGCCTTTGGCAACCCTCTCAGTCGTGGTGAGCGAAAAATCGAATGGGAGCAGCGCCTAGTAGCGCTTCTCCTTGATGCGAGCCGCCTTGCCGGTCAGACCTCGCAGGTAGTAGAGGTTCTTACGGCGAACCTTGCCGTGCCGGGTCACTTCGATCTTGTCGACACGCGGGCTGTTGATCGGGAAGGTGCGTTCCACGCCAATGCCGCCTGCAGCAATCTTGCGGACCGTAAAGTTCGAAACGAGCCCCTTCATCCGCTTGCGGATAACGATCCCTTCGAAAACCTGGATGCGCTCTTTGTCACCCTCGACAACTTTGGCGTGGACACGCACAGTATCGCCGCTGCCAAATTCTGGAATATTCGTGCGCTGCTCCATCGGGAGCAGGGTATCGAGTTCGTAAGCCATGGGTGTCTTTCCTCGCTGAACGTAACGTTCGAAGAATACCGGAGGCTGGCGTTAGAGCCAAAGCAGGCTCTACCGGCCGGTACTCCCGAGGCCGCCAACCCCCCGCACGCTTTCGCTCAGTTCGTCCACCTGTTCGAACACGGCATCCACGATGCGCGTTATGACGAGCTGGGCAATGCGGTCCCCCGGCTGAACTGTGTACTCGATGGTGGGGGCGGTAGTGTAAAGGGTCACCAGCAGTTCGCCGCGGTAGTCGGCGTCCAAAGTGCCGAAGGTGGAGAGCACGCCTTTGCGAGCCAACCCGCTGCGCGGCCGAATCTGCGCGTCGCAGCCCTCCGGCACTTCGAGCGCGATGCCCGTGCCTACGACGGTCGGCACCTGGGAGAGGGCCAATGGCTGGGAGATGCAGGCGAAGAGATCAAAGCCCGAAGCGGAGGACGTGGCGCGGAAGGGCATGTTTGCCCCATCGCTCAACAGTCGCACAAGAACGGTGAGCTCGGGCATGAGTGTTCCTTCGCAGTCCGGCAGGGGGTTGAGTGGATTTGGGCCCGCCGGGATTCGAACCCAGGACCAACCGGTTATGAGCCGGCCGCTCTAACCGCTGAGCTACGGGCCCCCATCGCGAGCCATGATACTGCCATTCAGTCGGAACTTCTCAACGGGCCGCCGCCCGATTCGACCGAAGTGTGCGCCAAGTGCGGTGGCGCTTTTTTTGATTTCCCCTCGCAAATCTGCTTCTTGCGGGCGTATACTCAGGGGAGTTCGTCCCACCCATACGCCAAACCCGGGCCCAACGGTCCCTTCCACAAACGAGGGAAGTCGCGGGAGTTGGTAGAGACGAATCCCGGAGGCCGTATCGGCCCAGCCGGGACGAGGGCCCAAGTACCGCCACAGTAGTGGAAGGAGGCTTGGGAATGGGAACGAGTCCGCCCCGCACGCTCCGTACTTTGTGATGCGCTGCTTTCGATTCGGAGCAACGCCAGTCCATCGCGCCCTCGCGACGCGGCCTGAGCATCAGAAGGATGGAGCAGCATGAACCCAAACAGTTTCGGCAGCCTCTCGCAGCTTCCAGCGGGCGGCACCTCTTACGATTACTTCCGGCTCTCCGCGCTTACTGACGCGGGCATCGGGCACGTCGGGCAGCTTCCTTTCTCACTCAAGATCCTACTTGAGAACCTCCTCCGCACAGAAGACGGTCGCGCTGTGGACGAGGACGATGTGCGCGCGCTGGCCTCATGGCTGCCCAACGCCGGCGTCGACCGTGAGATCGCCTTCACCCCTTCTCGTGTCCTGCTCCAGGATTTCACCGGCGTGCCCGTAGTGGTCGACCTCGCCTCCATGCGCGACGCAATCGTGAAGCTAGGCGGCGACCCGAAGAGGATCAACCCTCTGCAGCCCGTAGACCTCGTCATCGACCACTCGGTGCAGGTGGACAGCTTTGGGCTCGCGGATTCGTTTCATCGGAACGTGGCCATTGAGTTCGAGCGCAATGCCGAGCGCTACAAGTTTCTCCGCTGGGGCCAGCAGGCGTTCGATAACTTCCGTGTGGTGCCACCGGGAACAGGCATCGTGCACCAGGTGAATCTCGAATATCTCGCAAGCGTGGTCTTCAAGAAGGCGGGCGATCGCGCGCCGCTCGTCTATCCCGACACCGTGGTCGGCACAGATTCGCATACGACCATGATCAACGGTCTGGGCGTGCTCGGATGGGGCGTCGGCGGGATCGAGGCCGAAGCGGCGATGCTGGGTCAACCAGTCTCGATGCTGATCCCGGAGGTCGTCGGCTTCAAACTTACTGGCAGGCTCTCGGAGGGCACAACGGCGACCGACCTGGTACTCCGCGTGACCCAAATGCTTCGGGCCCGTGGCGTTGTCGGTAAGTTCGTGGAGTTTTTCGGAGCTGGGCTCTCCAACTTACCGCTAGCCTCGCGAGCCACGATTGCCAACATGGCACCCGAGTACGGGGCCACGATGGGCTTCTTCCCGGTCGATGCCGAGACATTGAACTACCTTCGCTTCACCGGGCGAGACGAGCCGCAGGTCCAGCTTGTCGAGGCGTACGCCAAGGCCCAGGGACTCTTCCGCACGGATGCCACACCGGACCCGGTGTTCAGCGACCGCCTGGAACTGGAACTTGGCGAAGTGGAGCCGGCCATCGCTGGGCCGAAGCGACCCCAGGACCGCATCAACCTGCGCGACGCCAAGGCTGACTTCGCCGCGTGTCTGAAGTCGCTGGTACGGGAGGAGAACCAGGAGCGCAGCGTCAGCGTGCGGGGCTACGAACTGAAGCAGGGCGCCGTCGTGATCACCGCCATCACAAGCTGCACCAACACATCGAATCCCGAGGTGATGCTTGGCGCCGGGCTGCTCGCTCGCAAGGCCGTCGAACTGGGCCTGCGCACACCTCCGTGGGTGAAGACGAGCCTCGCTCCCGGTTCGCAGGTGGTCACCGAATATCTTGATGCCGCAGGCGTCACACCCTACCTGAACCAGCTTGGCTTCGATCTCGTCGGGTACGGGTGCACCACCTGCATCGGCAACTCAGGGCCCTTGGACGAAGAGATCACGGCGGCGATCAAGGATGCGGACCTTGTGGCCGCAGCGGTGCTCTCGGGCAACCGTAACTTCGAAGGACGCGTGAATCCGGACACGCGCGCGAACTACCTTGCGTCACCACCACTCGTCGTCGCATACGCGCTCGCAGGGCGCATGGACTGGGACCCATACAACGAGGCGATCGCCGAAGGCACGAACGGACCGGTCTTTTTGAAGGACATTTGGCCCAGCCAGGCGGAAGTCCAGGAGGCGATGCGCTCCTCCGTCCGCTCCGAGATGTTCCGAAGCAAATATGCGGATGTCTTCAAAGGGGGACCCG
>JBDSEP010000200.1:0-2742 GCA_039919985.1 Tepidiformaceae bacterium
ACGCCTCTCGGTGAGGAGCGGGCACCAGGTTCGCCTGGCTGGAACCGTTCCAGCTGATGATGGCGGAGGTGGGCGTGGTCTGGACGACGCGCAGGTCTGTCTTCACCACTTTGGCGGTTAACTTGGGCAGCAGAGCGAATGTGCGCTGAATGCCGAGCGGGCGGCCCAGAAGGCCGACGGAGGTAGGAATGCTGTGTTCGCCGGCGTGCCGAAAGAACATCTCATCCTTGGAGATCACCCGGCAGTATTCGCTTACGAAGAGTCGGAACTCGTAGGAGTAGAGATTGTTCGGGTTGAGCAGATATTCGCGAGAGACGCTGTAGCGGCGGTCCGGGATGGCGGCGTTCAGCATGGCCACCAGCTGATCGAGGGCCGCGTCCTGGGCTGCTTCGACGCGTGCCGCCAAACCGGTTGCTTGGTCTGGCGGCGTTTCGGAGGCGACCCGCTGCGCTACCGCTTCCCGGAGGCAGTCGATCGCGCCGAGGATGAGGCTGCCGCTGCCGTGATCAATCGGCTGGCCTTCCTCATCGACCCCGTAGGGCCGACCGAGCATGGTGACAAGGCCGCTGGCGGACGGCCAAGGGGTTGCAAGCATGCCCGCATTCTGCGGCAAATCCAGCTACGGCGTACAGAACCGCGATTTAATGGGCGCATTGTTTTCCAGCCACTCCGTCAGAGCCGCGCTCGTCCACTCGTAACCCAGTTTGATCAACTCATCCCTGCTGCCGAAATCAAGCAGCCGGAACTGGTCCACCGGCGGGGTGACGAGGAGGTCCGCCATGCTGAGCACCGCCGTGGTCCGCGTGCGGTGAATGCTTCCGGCCTCGGTGGTCCGCAACAGGGTTGTGAAGATGGAGGGTGCTTGAACGGTGGTGGCGAAAGGATTAAGGCGGCTGGCCAGCACCTGCCAGCCGGAGATTGATGCGCCGAACCCGTATCGGCCTGATTTCTCCGGCTTGGCGCTGAGGTTTATGGCGATAACGGGTCCCCGTTCGCACAAGCCACGCATGACATCGACAGGCACGTTGTTCATCACGCCGCCGTCGACGAGGAGATCGCCGGCGGCGGTAGGGACGGGAGAGAAGAGCCCCGGGATAGCGGAGCTTGCGCGGGCGGCCATCCAGAGCGGCCCGCGCGTGTGCACGACGGGTTCGGCACGCCCCAGCGAGGTGGAGACACAGAAATACGGCCTCCACAAGTCTTCGATCCGGACGCCTTCTGTGTGTGTGCGCAGCAGGCGACTGATCTCTCGCGAGCGAAAGAACGAGACAAGCGGCAGCGTGAGGTCTTTGAGCTTCGCCTCAGCGAAGATGCTGCCCAGCTGTTCCATCTGGTCGGGGGACCTGCCAGTGGCCATTCCGGCAGCCATTAGCGCGCCCACGCTGGTCCCGCCGATGATATCGACGGGCAGGCCGGCCTCTTCGAGAGCGCGCCAGGCGCCGATGTGGAAGTAGCCGCGGGCCCCTCCCCCACCGAGCACCAGGCCTACGGCGTTGCCCGAAAGTCGCCGGGCGAAGCGGGCAACAAGCGCCCGGTCCGAAACCACGACGTGATGGTGCGCAGCGAGGTTTCTGCCGCTTAGCCAGGCGCGCGTGTCCCGCGGCCGCTCTGTTGTCGAGCCGTGGAGAAGGACCAATTCCACACGGGCGATGGCGTTCAGCTGTTGCATGCGGGCGTCCATCCCCGTAAGCCCGGGAGCCGCGCCGGGAGGGGCGACAAGCGCCATGCGATCCGCCTGGCGGAGGCAGAGATCGGTCCATGCGCCTGGCTCGGGGACGGCTTCGTAGACCACGAAGTAGTGCCGCGCTTCCTGCTCGCTGAGCCACGAAAGCAGCTCGCCATCGAGTGCCGGGTCGGATCCATCGCTGAGCCGTGGGAACTCCCGTTCGGCACGCTCTTTGCTGATGTGCGCAACGGGGCCGAGGCGCTCCAATTCGCGAACCAGCGCTAGCGAGAGTTCTTTCACCTGGGTTGCCGGGGTGAGGCCCACCACCGCGATCGTCATCCGGGGAGAGGGCACGCGGGGGGCCTGTGCCAGCTCCATCCGCAACCGGCGGGCCAGGACCTGATTGATGCGCAGCAGCATTCGCGGCGACTCATAGGTCAACCTGAGGACTTCGGCCTGTGGCAAGCGGACGATTTCGCTGTCCCTCATAGCGACGACGTTCGCGGTGCGCGGCTCGCCAGTAAGGACGCCCATCTCGCCAATCAGCTCGCCCCGCCCGACATCCGCGATGAAGCGCGCATTTGGGCCGCTCCCGGCAGTTACGCGGAAGCGGCCACTAACCACGAAGTATAGATAATCTGGCGATTCACCTTCTGCAATGAGCACCGTCCCAGCCGGTACGCTCAACCACTCTAGAGCGGCTTCGGCATCAGCCAGTGCCGGGTCCTGCGGTGCGTACGCCCGGACGGCTGGGGCGACCGACGGCTGCGCCTGGGCGAACGCTGCATCGTCAAGGGGCTTTGCATACATCCGCAGGTAGGCTTCCCGGACGTCCGGGTCCGTGTAACCTGCTGAATCGAGGGCCATGGGAGCTGTTTGGGGCGTCGCGCCGTAGCGCACCCGTAGAGCCGTAACGATTGCGGCCCGCAGGTCAGGGTCATGGGGCACCAGTTGCTTCCACTGGCGGGCGAACCGTTCGATATCGGCGAGCGCTGGAGCGCCGCCGAATTGGGTGCTCAGCTTCACGGCGCGCAGGTAGTCATCCCCGAAGGTGCGGGTGAATTCGGATTCGGTGC
>JBDSEP010000302.1:0-5280 GCA_039919985.1 Tepidiformaceae bacterium
GCTCAGCATCTTCTGGATCTCGGCCGAGCTCTCCCGATCCGGGTCAACCACGATTACCTGGGGCACTCGTGACATCGTTGTCCTCCACTATCTGCACCCGGGACCACCGGGCGGTCGCTTGGCCGGCCTGCGGCGGGGTCACCCCTGCCGAGAGCCGTGTTCGTTCAACTCGTTGGGGTTACTTCTTCTTCGCGGGGAAGATGTCGTCGTAGCTCCACGTTGTGGTGCCTGTAATAGGCGTGGAATCGCCCTTCTGGCGCGGCAGGATGCGGTACTGGCCCAGGTCATCCTTCATCGCATCCACCAGCGCCACCTTGGCCGCCAGGTCTGGCGGAAGCGCGAGCGTGATGGAGATCGACTTCTCGTACGTGTCCGCAGTCTCGCCCGGCTTCGAGGACGGTGCACCGACGGAAGAACCCCCCGGCGCAACGGTGCCGCCTGCGGTTGCCTTCTTGGCGTCCAGGTTCGGCACGGTCTTCACCAGGGATTGAGCGACCGCGAGTACCTCCACGTCCTGTGCCATGTACCCGGAAACGACGTCCGGCCGCTCCTGGCCCGTCAGCGGATCCGAGCGCACTAGCGTGGTAATCGCGAGGACATCCACGCGGTCGCCCGGCTGCGGCAGGCCGGCGGCGATCCACGCCTCGTGCGGTACCTGCAGCGTCAGCGCCCGCATCCCATCCGGGACTTTCCAGGTGAGGCTGTTCTGCCCCTCGTAGGTGCTTACCTTTGCCTCAATTACCTGTTCGCCTTCGAACAGGGGCGCGGTTGCCACCTTGCCTACCAGCGTCGAAAGGTCCTTGCTCTGAATGTGGCCCACCAGCAACGCGCCGGTAGGGTACGATTTCAAGCCGAGCATGTCGGCGCTTACTTTTTCGCCGACGTACACGTTCCGAGTCACCACGACCACGGATTCCGCGGCACCGCCGGTAAACCCGCTATCCGAAGTCGAATCGCCGCCCCGGCTGCTCAGGAACGCGAACATCAAGAGCGCGCTGAGGATACCGAACACCGCGGCGAGCATAAGCACACCTCGGTTCCGATTGGAGCCACTGCTAACTGCTGCTATCTGTCGTGCCATCTTCTGACCTCCCCTTGGAATATCGGCCGGGGGTTGCTCCGGCTGCAGTATTCTTCTCGCCGCGTGAGCGAAAGCCCGGTCTTCTTTCCGTCAGGCCATTAGGTTTGCCTGGTCGTCCGAAGCAGGAGCGCACCGGGACGTTCGCGCGCTGTTCACTACATCGGCGGAAAGTTGCTGGCTCCGCAGGGCGGGCCTTCCCTCGGCCTTTGAACTTAAAGGCCTGCGTGCTCCCAGACGCGAAGAAGGACGGGCCGTTGAGCCCGTCCTGACGTGGTCGTGCGCTTCGTCGCTACTCCAGGCGCATCGCCGCGTGAGCACTGATGCTGGGGGCGGATAAACCAGTTCCCCCGGCCAGGCTAAGCATCGCGCCGATGGGGGTGACGAACGAAAAGGTGTAAGAAATATCGACTTGGGCTTCTGAGCCGCGGGCTCCCTGGACGTTCGTCTTGACGATCGTCATTTGGGTCGTATCCACAGAACAGTTCGACGGATAAGAAGAGCAAAGGCTGTCCCAGATCTTCTGGTCGACCGTCGCGCTGTCGCTCTGGACGGCCGCCGCCCTCGCCCCCTCGCGCGCAGCGTTCGTCAGCATCATCCATGTGAAGAATCCGCGACCGAAGTCAATAAGAGCGAAGATTAGAACGAGGAACATGGGCAAGACCAACGCGAACTCTACGAGGCTCTGGCCTAGCTCGGTGTCCCGCCATGACCAGATCCGGCGTCTCTTGCACAGAGCGGAGTGGGCGCCAGGATGTCGGTGGTTCATCGGTACTGCTCGCGGTTTTGAAGATCTCAGTTGAAAGGCGTCAGGGTGGTGTGGCGTGAGCCGCACCACCCTGACGTGTGATGGGACGGACGGTTAGGCCGCTCCGAAACTCACGGAGTTGAGGAAGCTGTTGATGTTGCCGCCCAGGATGGTAAGCCCGGCAATGCAGACCACCGCAATGAGGGCGAGGATCAGACCGTACTCGGCAAGACCCTGGCCTTCATCGTTGCCGCCACGGGCGACGACTTTGGAGGCTGCCCAACGCTTGACGTTCGTCATTTGGATCGTCCCTTTCGGCTTCGCCAGCCTGTTTTAGGCGGCGCCGAACGTGATGCCGCTGAGAAGGGTGTTGATCTTCCCGCCCATGAGGGTCAGGCCGGCGATGCAGACAACGGCGATGAGGGCGAGGATCAGGCCGTATTCGGCAAGACCCTGGCCTTCCTCCTCACCGTGCTGGAGAGCGACGTACTTCTTGAGCGTCCAGTTCTTAAGCTTCGACATGGTTTCCTACCTCTTTCTTGGTCCAGGGCTGTGCCCCGAAATTTTGTCCGCTCGCGAGAATTCCGGCGTTCCTTCACACGTTCGGGCGTACGAAACCTCGTTGGAGGCTGGCCTTCGACTGCCCGACGGTATGAAACCGGACACTCCAGCGAGTGGAGCTACTTGCAACATTCGTCATCTGGCGGCCCAACTAAACCCGTGTCACCGGAACGCAACCTGTTGTCTTCCCAGTTCACCCAAAACAGCAGCCCCTGCGTCTGAACCTGCTTCTGCCGATATCTCAGAGAGACGGTCCTGCGGCGCATGGCGCACAGGCTGGAGCACTAGACGCACCGGTGGAGAACAAGATGACGGCAGTTGGGGTCGCGACCACAAGGCACAGTCAGCGCCCGCTGAGGAGGGTGGCAAACCTGTCCCTCGATGTCGCGCTCGTGTTGACCTGGGCAGTCTTCCTGTACTCGCATGGCCACCGGGTAATCGCCGATGGGGTGTACACCAGCTTGCCGTTTGCGATTGAGAACGCAGTTCTCGTGGGAATCTCTCTTACCCGCCGTTCGAGCCGAGTAACGTCAAAAAGTTGGGCTGACTGGGTGGTGGCGACGGCTGGCGCTTGGCTCCCGTTGGCTTTTCAAACCGCTGCTGGCGCCAACGGTCTCGCTGGAATTTCCGGCACGCTGGTTCAAGTGGTCGGGCTCGGTGTCACCGTGTTCTCCTTCTTGACGCTCGGTCGAAGCTTCGGCATCGTGGCGGCGGATCGCGGCCTGAAGGTTCATGGGCCTTACAGAATCGTCAGGCACCCCATCTATGTTGGTCACTCGATTACCATGACGGGCCTGGTCATCGCGAACTTCTCGACCTTCAACGCCCTGCTCCTCGCCGTCATCACGACCTTCCAGTTGCTCCGGATCCTTGCCGAAGAGCGCGTCCTCACTTCATCGGGCGACTACGCGGCCTACGCCGCTCGTGTGCGCTGGCGACTCCTCCCCGGTCTTTACTAGATCGGGCGGTACGCGAACGGCGCGCACTAAAGTTCGTGCAGCAACTCGACAATGGCGGGCAACGCCACGCCTGCGCTCGCCCGTACCACGACGTCCGCGATCTCGGAGAGCGCCGTCTCGTGGGGGTTGATTTCGATCAGCGGCGCGCCCCTTCGTTTCGCCATCACCGGGAAGTCGGCAGCCGGGTAGACCACCGCAGATGTGCCCACTACCAGGAAGAGGTCGGCCATTGCGGACTGCTTGTAGCACTCTCGAAGGGCATCGTCCGGGATCGGTTCGCCGAACATGACGGTGTCGTTTTTCAGGATTCCACCACAGCTAACGCAGAGCGGTGGCAGGCGGTCCAGGTCGGTATTTTCGAGCAGCGTGCGTTCGCCGCAGTTCATGCAGCGCACCTTCGCCCGGTTGCCATGTATCTCCGTCAGTGAACGGGCACCGGCCCGTTGGTGCAGGTTGTCGATGTTCTGCGTGATCACATGGGCGAGACGGCCCATGGCTTCGAGGTCCGCCATCGCCGTATGGCCAGGGTTCGGCTCTGCCCGCTCGATAGCGCGTCCAAACTCCGTCCCCTCGCGACGCTCGAGCGCATGCTCCCACCACTCTCGCGGGTCGCTGCAGAACATCTCCCAGCCGTCTATCGTCGGCTCACCAAACTTCGTCCACAGCCCGTCCACCCCGCGATAGGTTGGGATGCCACTCTCCGCAGAGAGTCCCGCCCCAGAGAGCGCTACCGCGTGCCGACTGCGTCGGAACAGCGCCGCCGCGGCTCTGATCGCCGTCGCCAGTTCCTCGCCGTCACTACTCTGTGTCACACCTCAACATCTCCTCAGTAGGGAGATGGTACGCCACCTCAGATTCGAACGCCGCCACCTGCGCCGCCTGTTCCGCGGCGTCCCAACCGAGTATCGGCCCCACTCGTCGCGCCACCTCAATGTGGCAGCAGAGCCCCCGGCACGAACCCCACGATATCCCGGTACGCCGAAGCATCAGGTCCGAAAGCGTTTCCACGCATTCGTTCCTGGCGCTGTAGAGCGCCTCCCCGGCAATGGCGTGGGCGTGTGGGCAGATCAGCTCGATCCCCGAATCCACCACCGCCTGGATCGCTGCACCGTAGACGCGCAGGTGGCGCTTCACCTCGAGTGGAAGTCCCGTTGCGCGCAACGTAGCTGCCCAATCTCCGACACGGGATTGTTCGCGTTCCGCGCGTTTGTGCGGCGGCTCCAACCGTTCGACAACTTCCTCGGCCAGGGGGCGAAAGGTGCTCAGTTTGCCCCCGACGACGCTGAACATGCCCTTCGCGCCACCCAGGTCGTCATGCGCGAGGAGTTCGTGCCGTCGGCTGATCGCCGCTTCGGGGCCGCCCGAGACCTTTTGCAGCGGGCGTAGCCCGGCGTAAGCGTAGCGAACCCGGTCACGAGTAATATTCAGGCCCGGCAGTAATTCGCCGGCTTCCGCCAGAAGGTAGTCGATATCGGCCGAAACGGGTCGGATCTCCGAAGGTTTGCCATCGAAGCGCTCGTCCGTGGTGCCGATGAGCAGGAGTCCGTCCTGGGGCACGGCGAAGAACACTCGTCCGTCGCTCCTCGCCGTGGAGAATACGGCGTCCCTTCCTGGCGGCTCGGCAAGCTCCACCACAATATGCGTGCCACGCGTTACCCCGAGGAGTTCTGGGGGCGGCAGGTCTCCCAACTCGTTTACGGCGTCCACCCACGGCCCAGCCGCGTTCACCACGGCCCTTGCCGGGATCTCGTACCGGACGCCCTGGTGCTCCACTTCGACGCCGCTCACGACGCCGTCGACAACGACAACTCGCGCGACGCGGGCGTGGTTCTGGATAACGGCTCCTTGCTGCCGAGCCTCGAGCGCCATCTCCAGCGCAAGCCGTTCAGGAGCGATGACGCGGGCGTCATAGAAGGTGAACCCGCCGCGCGTCT
>JBDSEP010000308.1:0-3171 GCA_039919985.1 Tepidiformaceae bacterium
CCATCAACGCAATCGGCGCGGAGCCAGTAGTCACGCTGCATGGGGGCATCCACCTGGAAGCACTCTGCGCGCACGGCCTTCACCGTGCCCAACTTTTCGCCGTCCATTGTGTAGATTTCGGCGCCGGTGGCTATGTTGCTTGGTGCCATACTCATGGGTAACTCCTTGGGCGTATTCGCCGTAAACGAACGTACTGCAGAGCGCGTGGCGGGAGAGCCGCAGGCCTTCAAGAAGCATCACGCGGGCATAACAAAATTGTTTACCCTGCCCTTCCCTTTTTGGCAGGCGCACAACCGTAGCCGCGACTGTGGCACGGGCGTAGGCTACTGCCATGGACTTCACCTTTTCGCCGGAGACCGAGACGTGGCGCCGCGAACTGCGCGCCTTCCTGAAGGAAGAGCTGCCCCCCGGCTTTGAGGGTGATGACGACTTCTTCGACAACGAGGAACAGGTGGCGTTCGCGCGGCAGTTTTCGAAGAAGCTAGGGCAGCGGCACTGGTTCGCGCCCGCGTGGCCGGAGAAGTACGGCGGTCTCGGCAAGTCTGCAGTGGAGCAGATGATCTTTAATGAAGAGCTGGCGTACCACCGCGCTCCGGCCAGCGGTCGCCTGTTCGCCATCGGCATTACCGGTCCGACGATGATGGTGCATGCCAGTGACGAGCAGAAAGACCGGTGGCTGCCCGGAATCGCCTCGGGCGAGACGTGGTATTGCCAGGGGTTCTCAGAGCCAGGAAGCGGCAGTGATCTCGCCGGGATGGAGACGAAGGCCGTCCGCGATGGCGACGACTACGTGGTCAACGGGCAGAAGATCTGGACTTCGAATGCGCACGTTGCGGACAAGATGCTGTTGCTGGCGCGGACGAACCCGGACGTGCCGAAGCATAAGGGAATCAGCGCCTTCGTGGTGGATATGAAGGCCCCCGGGATCAGCATCCAGGGCATCCCGAACATGGCCTATCGGCGCGACTTCAACCAGGTGTTCTTCGAGGATGTGCGGGTGCCGGCGAAGGATCTGATGGGCGGGCAGGACCAGGGCTGGTATGCGGCGACGACGACGCTGGACTTCGAGCGCTCGAATATCGCGGCAATCTCGGGCTCTCGACGAACGATTCACGACCTGATTGCCTGGGCGAAGGAGACGCACGCCGGCGGCAGGCCGTGGGACAAGGCGGAAGTTCGCCACAAGCTTGCGGACCTGCTGATAGACGTGGAAGTGGGGCGGTTGGTGGCGTATCGAACGGCCTGGCTGCAGTCGCTTGGCAAGGTGCCGAACTACGAGGCGAGCATGGGGAAGGTGTGGATGGCGCTGCTGGGGATAAAGCTGACGAACGCGGGCGTGAACCTGATGGGTCCGTACGGACAGCTGCAGCCTGGGTCGAAATGGGCGCAGCTGCAGGGGAGGCTGGCCACCGCCTACCTGCTGGCGGTCTCCGGACCGATTGGCGGCGGGACGACGGAGATCCAGCGCAATATCATCGCTCAGCGGGGATTGGGACTGCCTCGCGGCTAAGAGCGCGAAGGGCGGACTCGCCCGGCATGTGCTACGGTAGTATCGAGCGCACGCCATGCCGTGCTGCGGGTGTTTCCTCAGGCTCTGTTGTAAGCGGCGGTTGAGGTTGTTCCCATAGGGGCTCTCAGACCTCGCTTTATTTTACCAACGGAGACCAAACCTTCTGCTTACCATGACCAAAACCACGGGTGGCCCGGCGAACGCCGCGCGCCCCACGCACACGATGCCCGCCATTGCGCTGGACATCAATTCTGCTGCACCGGAAAGCGAGTCTGGAGCCGTGACCTTCGGCTCGCTGGGAATCTCGGCGGCGCTCGTCAACGCCCTGGCGAAGGGCGGTATCACCGAGCCCACGCCAGTGCAGGCGTTGACCATCGCCGATGCTCTGGCGGGCAAAGACGTCTGCGGCAAGGCCCGCACCGGGTCCGGCAAGACATTGGCCTTCGGCCTGCCGATGATCGAACGCGGCACCAAGAGTGCCCCCCGCATGCCCCAGGGCCTCGTCCTCGTGCCCACGCGCGAACTGGCGAGCCAGGTGGCGCGCTCGCTCGCGCTAGTCTCGCACGTCCGCGGGATCCGCATCGCCGCCGTTTATGGCGGGATGTCGCTCAATCGGCAGTCGGACGTGCTTCGCGCCGGCGTGGATATCGTAATTGCCACGCCGGGCCGCCTGAACGACCTGCTGCAGCGCGACGCCCTCCGCCTCGGTGCAATCCGCACCGTGGTTATCGACGAAGCCGATCAGATGGCCGACCTCGGCTTCCTGCCGCAGGTTGAGCGCATCCTCGGGCGCATTGAGCAGGCGCACCAGACGCTCCTCTTCTCTGCCACGCTCGATGGCGCGGTCGATGCGCTCGTGAAGCGTTACCAGAACGATCCTGTCTACCACACGGCGGAGACGCCGGAAGACGAACTGCCGACGATGCTGCACCGCTTCATCGCCGTCCCGGAAGAGGAGAAGGTTGGCGTCGCAGCCGACATCGCATCCGGCCCGGGCCGGACGATCCTCTTCGTACGGACGCAGCGCGGCGCCGAGCGGCTGGTCAAGCAGCTCGCCGTGAAGGGACTTGAAGCGGGCGCCCTGCACGGGGGGATGAGCCAGCCGAAACGCGAACGCGCGCTCGCGGCGTTCTCGCGGGGAAACTGCGGAGTACTGGTGGCGACGAACATCGCCGCGCGGGGCATCCATGTGGATGGCATCGACATCGTGGTTCACCATGATCCGCCCGAAGACACGAAGACCTACCTCCACCGCTCCGGACGGACGGCGCGCGCCGGGGCTTCCGGCCTCGTTGTGACGCTTGTTGCTCCTGAGCAGATGCGTGACGTGAACGTCCTTCGCCGGGAGGCGAACGTGCGCGAAGCGGTCGTGCCAATGGCGGCCGGCGACAAGCGGCTCACGGACCTCGCAGCCTGGTCTCCTCCGTTGGAAGACCCGGCGGCACAGCGCAACGCCCCCGGGGCGAGCTTCCGGCCAATCGACAACGCGCGATTCCACCGCGAGAACCGCGGAAACATGGGACAACCACGCCGCACCTACGGCCAGGCGAACCGTGCGCAGCAGAACGAAAACGCTCCGCGACAGCCCGCCTCTGAGCGAGGGCGAGCGAACTCGCGCGGTACGGCGGAGTTTGCCTCCTCGTCTTCGGACCGGGTACGGG
>JBDSEP010000330.1:0-3735 GCA_039919985.1 Tepidiformaceae bacterium
ACCTCATCGAGGAGGACGAAGTTCTGCATGTTGCGAGCACCGATCTGGATGATATCGGCGTAGCGGCAGACGGAATCGATGTCGCGCACGCTCATCAGTTCGGTGATTACGGGCATCTGCGTTTCGCGGCCAGCGGTGGCGAGGAAAGCGAGGCCCTGCTCGCCAAGGCCGCGGAAAGCGTAGGGCGAACTGCGAGGCTTGTATGCGCCGCCTCGCAAGATGTTCGCGCCCGCGGCCCTGACGGCGTGGGCCGTCTGCACGATGTGGTCTTCGTTCTCGATCGAACAGGGGCCGGCCATGACAGCGAGCTCCGGGCCGCCGACGTTGACGCCGTAGCCCACTTCGATGATCGAATCCGCGGGGTGGAAGTCGCGGCTTACGAGCTTGTAGGGCTTGGTGACGCGGTGGACGGATTCGACGTGGGGCATGCTTTCGAACATGTCCTGCAGTTCAGGGGCGTCCACGCCGATGACGCCGATGATGCTGCGTTCGGTGCCCACGGAGACGTGGGCCGTCCGGCCTGTCTCTTGAATGCGGGCGACGATCTGGTCCAGGTCCTCGGGAGTGGCCTCCGGGGAAACAACAATAATCACGGGGAAATCTCCGTTAACGTGCGGTTGAATAGGTCTGACTGCTGAGATCGGGCCGGAGGCGGCTGGCCTCTCGGAGATAGACATGATGGATCTCATGTTGTCCTTTATCCGTGTTCAGGTGGAGCAGGACACGTATGCACAGGGGGAGCATTCCCGGGACGGACATTTCGTGGCTTTGCATGAGCGGGACCATGGTCCAGCCCATAAGCCGCGCAGCGACCGCCGGGAACTCAGCGTAGACGTCAGGGGTGGTGGTCAACCAGGCCGAAGCGATGTCTTCGACGTTGATCTGGTTGACATCGAGCATCACGGTGAGCAGTTCACGCGTTGCTTCAAGGATCTCTTCCTTGGTGTTCTTGCTCACGGTGGTCGCACCACGGACGCCTCGCACTGGCATACGCGCAGATCCTCCTCCAGGGGGTTTGTTGATAGGGGTAGGAAGCTGTGCCCTTACCGCCGGAGAGTAAATACCCCGGCTGACGGGCACATATAGGCGCGGCCCACGAGGGGCCAACGCCACGCCCATCGGCGCTCGTTGTCCCATCGAAGGGCCGCGGTCACCTGCCCGTTATCAGCCGGAACCATTCTCCACAAACTCCCAAACGCTCTGCGCGCAGCGGCATTCGCTGGCAGCGTCACTGGCGGGAGTATAGCAGAGGCGGAGCTTTTCGCGCCCGCGCATGGTTCTGGGCTCGTTGGGCGGAGAGCGGTGAGCAGGATGCGGGGCATATTTTCTCCAAAAAGTGTTTTTGCGTTGATAGCCCGTTTAGCGCGTTATTAGCGCGTCGGCCAACGCGCTAAATGCGTTGTCGCGTACGGCGGGCCCGAGAGGCGACTCCCGACGTACTGGGCGTTTTGAGGAGGTTGGCAGGGCAGGGCGGCCAGCTCGGAGGGGCGAGTGGCGCGGCGTCGGTCTGTGGCTGCGCGATGAGCTTTGGGGAGCTGATGGAAAAGTCGCAACTTGGCTGAACGTCCTATAACCGCCAGCCATGGCGTAGCGGCGCTCGCCGTCCTTCGTTTCGACGAATTTCTAGGATGAGGGTCGTGCCCATCAAGACCCGCCGAACAATTTACGTCCCGTTGACAAACGATCACTATTGCCGGCGTAGAGTCCGTGCTGAGGAGCCGGTCGCCAACGCCCCAAGCGGAGGGAGAGGAGCACGGAATGGCGGAACCGATGGAAGCCCTGAGCGTGCGCGAGCTGGAAGTCCTCGCGCTGTTGGCGCACGGCAAAGAGAACAAAGAGATCGCGGCCGAACTCGGCCTCAAGCCGACGACAGTCCGTGGGCACCTGGAGACGATCTACTTGAAGCTGCTTGTTACAAACCGGGTTGAAGCAACCGTCGAGTGGCTGCGCCTGGCCGATACAACGCTCGAAAAGTAGTCGGTGGGGGTCATTTGTCGGGGGTCGAATGTCGCCTCCCGCCACTCGATTCTTGGAGTACGGTAAGTTGGCGAGCGGACGAAAAAACGGAGGTGTTACCCATGCTCATTCCCACTTGGGCGACGGCCACTCTTCTTGGCTTTGCCATCGCAGGTGGAACTGTCGGAGGAGTTGCCGTCCTGAAGACAAGTGGGCCGTTCGCGAACGACGCCGCAGATACGAAGGTCGAAGCACAGGCGACCACGCCGCCCGCGGTGAATCCGACAGGGGAGCGTGACGCGGTCGTCACAACGCTCGATCGGGCAACCTACGCCGGCGGATACAATCCGGGAGCCGTTGCCGTGGATGCCGCGGGAGTCCTATACATTACTGACTTCGACGCGCGAAAAGTGTATCGGCTACCGCCGACCGGCCCTCTCGAAGTGTTCGCTGGTTCAGGAAAGGAGGGAGTGACAGACGGTCAAGCAGCGACCGCGGAATTCGCCGGGCCCGGCGGGATCGCGATCGACAAGGCAGGAAATGTGTTCGTCGCAGATTCCCTCGCTCATCGAATAAGACGCATTGATTCCTCGGGCAACGTATCGACGTTCGCGGGAGGCGGCGATTCCGGTCTATGCTGCGGCCAGTTTCGCGATGGCCTGGGCACCGACGCCCGCTTCAGCCTGCCAGCAGGCCTCGCATTCGACCCAGATGGTAATCTCGTCGTCGCTGATAAAGACAACGACCGTATTCGGAGCATCACTCCGAATGGCGTGGTCTCGACCATCGCTGGTGATCGCTCTGCTGGACCCGTCGGCTTGCAGGTGCCATTGAAGGGGCCTGTCGGCTTAGCCATCGACCGAGATGGAACGATCTATTTCACCGAACACCGAGGTAACTCAATTCGCCGGATTACTCCAACTGGCAAGATAGAGACCATCCTATCGAGTGTTCCAGCCGTTGTAACCGGCGACTTGGGAAGCCTGTCCCGGGGTGAAGGATTGGCGTTTCCGTCAGGGTTGGCAATTCTCGCCGACGGTTCGTTACTTGTGGCCGACACCCAGGCGAATCGCATTCTGCACGTCGTTGTCGGCGGAGTGAGCACCATGGTTGCAGGCAACGGGTCACCGGGTTTAGCGAACGGCCAGGGCCAAAGCGCACGGTTTTCCTCTCCAGTTGGTATCGCGATTTTAGGTTCCGGCGAAGTGGTCGTGGCAGACCAAGGGAACCGTCGGCTCGCCTTTCTCGCACTGAAATAAACCTTCGTGGCGACGCCTCGTTGCGCCGCCCGGGCGGTTGGGATGTTGCCATGAATGCCCAGGCCGCCGTGTCCGTTCATCGCGCTGGCCGTCTTCGTCGCATGCCAGCGCGTTGTCGCGAAACAAGTCTCACGCCCGACCGGTCATGCGCTCCACGAAGGCGCGGGCACCGGCCGCCGCCTGGCCGGGCGCGGCGGCATCGAGCACGGCAATGACCGCTGTGCCGACGATCACCGCGTCGGCCACCTCGCCAACGGCGATCACATGCTCGCGGCTGGTGATGCCGAACCCCACCCCGAGGGGCAGATCCGTGTGGCGCCGCACGCGCGCGAGGAACTCGGGCAGCGCTTCCGGCGCGACGTTCCCGCGACCAGTGGTGCCCGTCACGCTCACGCAGTAGATGAAGGCGTCGGCCACCGCCGCGAGCTTCGCCACCCGGGCCTCGCTCGTTGTCGGCGAGACGAGGGGGACGAAGCTCATATCGTTCTCCCGACAGGCGGCGAGAAAGGTCCCGGCCTCT
>JBDSEP010000340.1:0-8974 GCA_039919985.1 Tepidiformaceae bacterium
CTGTCTGGCTGATCAGATCCTGCCAGGTTCCGATCATCGAGAGCTTCTTCGGGTCGGCGTCGCCGAGAAGCTTGTGCTCCCAGGAGGAGTGCCGGTGAATCGTGTTGGTGTGCGCTGGGTGGCCCACGGCGGCGGGCTCCGCGCGCCCGCCCGCGACTCCGAGCGACTGGCCGGCGCGCGGTACGCGGGCTTCATCGGCCTGGAGTAATTGCACGACCGACGACAGGGTCTCGGCCTCCGCCAAGTCTGTCGACTCGCCAACGGCGAGGCCAGGGGACGCGTCGGATCCCGACGCGGGGTGCGACGTTGAAGGCCGTGTCGCCATCCGGCGACTCACTGCGCGGTTGCCGACGAGGCGCTGGAGGTTACGAATCTCCGCAAACGAACTTCCTGGCCCGGCAGTGCGAGAAGGTGTCGCGGGTTCCAGAGCCAGCCCCGTTGCGGGCGCAACTGCAGGGCGCGCCACATGAGCAACCGGGACCCTAGCTGGAGCGTCGTGTTGTGCCATGCCGGATCCGTCAACCCTTCAACAAGCAGCCAAATGGACGACGGATGATGCGCCGACCTGCCGCCTCTATCTTACCCTACCGGAGCGCGCCAGGCCGCCGCCAACGCCCGTAGCTCGGGAACAATCCGGTGCATGGGCGTCCCGTTCGCCTCGACAGCGGCCCGCACCCCCGTCGGTCGCGGCGGGAAAGCCAGTTGCCTTGTTGAGGAGATCGGCCAGAGCGGATCTCGGAGGTTGTGCGCTTCACGCTCGCCTTTGCACCACGACGACGGTGGCATCGTCATCTGCCCGCGCGTAGTCGCGCAGGAGCGTCGAGGCCAGTTCCTCCGCGCCCTGTTCGGCGACAGCCTGGAGGGCGGGGTCCCGCAGGCTGAACCTCGCTCGGACACCGTCTGAGTGGAGGACAAGTGTCCAGGCCTGGCTGAGTTGAGTTTCGAAGGGACGAATCGTCTTTGGGAACGCTGCCCCCAGCATTCCTCGCTGAGTGACGAGGTGGCGTTCGCGACCTTCGTCCCAGAGATAGCACTCAACATTCCCGATACCGGAGAGGATGAGCGATTGAAAGTCGGGTTCGAATTCGGCGATCGAGAGCACGGCGCCGCGGGTGGCGCGAAGTGCGCGATGGCACTGCTCCAGGGCCTCAGTTCCCGACCATTGGGGATGAAGGGCGAGCAGGTCGGCGGTCACGCTGGCGGCGTGGGCGGCAGCTTTTCCGTGCCCCGCACCGTCCACCAGGGAGAGCCGGTGCCGGCCTGCGTGGCAATCCAACCTCCAGCAATCGCCGCTCACTGATTCCCCAGGAAAGTTGCGGGCTGCCGCAGCGAGCGTGACGGATTGGCCTAGTTCGTGCATTTTTGAACTGCGATTCGGGTGCCGCCAGGACCAGTCTCAACGTCGAAGGTGTCGGCGAGGCGCCGGATGACGGAGAACCCCTGGCCAAGTCCGCCCCCGGTCGAAAACCCTGCCGAGAACGCCTCCACCAGATCGGGGATGCCCGGGCCAAAGTCCGTGGCTACCACTGAGATGCACGCCTTCCCTTCGCACGGCCCGCTGGACACGACGACTTCGCCGCCGACAGTATGGCGAAGGATATTCGTAGCAAGCTCCGACACAATAAGCTCCAACTCGCCTGCTGTTTGGAGCGACGCTCCGGCGGCCAACGCGCGCGCCTTCGCGACGCGGCGGACCACTTCCACATCCACCCTGCGCCCAACCTTTCGAGCGTAGGGTGCTGCTATTTCAGCCACTTCCGCACGGTCACGGTAGTGCCCATTCCCTGAGCGGTTTCGATGTTCATCTCGTCCATAAGGCGCTTCGTCCCACCGAGCCCCAGTCCGAGGCCTTGCCCAGACGAAAAACCCTGGCGCATCGCCCGCTCGAGGTCCGCTATTCCTGGACCGGAATCGCTCACCACCACCTCGATTCCGCGCTGCTCGTTCTCCCCCCGCAGCTCGGTGATTGTGACTCTCCCCTTCGAATCGGTGGCGTACCGTACGACGTTGCGGGCAAGCTCTGAAACCGCGGTGGTGATGCGACTCTGATCCATGGCGCCGAAACCTGTCTCAATGGCCATCTGCCTCGCGGCTTGGCGCGCGGCGACAATGTCGCCCTCGCCAAGAATCTCGATTTCCGTACGGGCGACCAAGATTGTCAGGCCTTTCGCCGCAGGTTGTTTCGCTCGTGAGCCAAAAGTGCGAGCGCCTTTTCAGGCGTGAGCACAGTGCGCACGCCCTTCAGTTCGAGTCCCAGCTCCACAAGCGTCATCGCTACCGCCGGCTGCATGCCCGCGACAACCGTTTGCGCCCCTAACAGGCGAGCGCCGACGGCGATCTCATGAAGGAGCCGCCCCAGAAACGAATCGATCGTCGCGACCAGCGTCACATCGATGAGCACCCCGGTTGCACCGAACCGCTCGAGGCGACCGTTCAGAGCCTCCTGAAACTGCAACGCGTCTTCGTCCGTGATGTCCTCGCGGACCACGGCGATAAGGGTCTCGCCAACTTTGATGATCGGGATTTCCGTCATCAGGAGGGCTCGGCCAACATACCCGCGTCCTGCTTCGTGACCTTGTAGCCAAGCTGCGCGAGGGCCAATTGGAGACCCCGCGCCATGGTCGTTCGCGTGGTCACACCGGCAAGGTCCTGGCCCAACTGCACGAGCGTCATCGCCGTCCGCGCACTCAGACCGACGATGATCACTTCGGCCCCCAGCAGGCGCGCCGCGGAGACCGTCTCCAGCAGGTGCCCCGAGACCGCTGTATCGACCACCGGGACGCCGCTAATATCGACGAGCACAATTTCCGACCCGGTTTCGACAATGCGCACCAGCAGCTTTTCGTTCATGAGTTGGGCGCGCCTGGTGTCCACCGCTCCCACCAACGGCAGCGCGAGGACTCCTTCCCAGATTTGGATGACCGGAGTCTCCAGCTCCTCGATCGTCAGGCGTTGCTCCGCAAATGTCACTGCGTCGTCTCCAGCCATGCTCACTCCTCTTCCGCACCGGCACACGGAAAGCGCACGACAAAGGTCGAGCCGACTCCCGGTTCACCGGTGCCTGTGATGGTCGCTCCGAGTGATTCCGCCAGTTCATTCGCGATCACCAAACCAAGTCCCAGCCCCCAGGAGGCGAGTTTCTTCGCCTCCGGAGCGCGATAAAATCGTTCGAAGAGCCGTTCCTTGGCGTCCTCGGAAAGTCCTATGCCGGTGTCGGTGACCTCCACGAGGACATCGTCTCCCACGTTGCGGGTCGAAATAGAAACTTTTCCGCCCGCTGGGGTATAGCGGACTGCATTGGAGAGCAGGTTGCCGAGGATCGATTGCAGGGCGTCCGGGTCAGCGACCACGCGATTCCGCCTGGCCGCGAATTCGCAGCCCAGGGAGAGACTCTTTTCGTCGGCCGCCACCGCCGCCCACTTAACCGCGCGCGTTATCGCGCTCTCGATGTTCAGAGGGGCCAGTTCGAGCGTCCGCACTTCGTTCTGGCTCGCCGCCACGAGCTCTTCGCGCAACGCCAGAAGCCGCTCGATAGCCGACTCCGCATCAATTGCACGGACCGAGAGATCGTGCGTCAGACGGTTGTTTTCGCCCAAGAAGCGACGAATCGCGGCGACGTTCCCTTTGGCGACCGTCAATGGGGTGCCGAGTTCGTGGCTGATTACGGCCAGCAGTTCCAGGCGCTCCTGCTCGGCGCGCGTCGCCGTGTCGGCCCTCACGTGTTCGCGCTCTACGGTCTGCTTCGCTTCCGCCAACCGGAACTCGGCGTACTCGGTGTACCGCACACCAAAGGCGATCATCACTTCCAGGAGGAATTGTTGAGAGGCAACCAGGCTTCGTGGGTCAAACGCCTTCACCACTTCCTGCACCGCTTCGGTGTGGATGGCGACGATCTCGTCGGGTGCAACGCCAGCGGAGATGAAATCCTGGCTGAGAAGGCTCGCCCGGTAGAGGGCCTCCTCGCTGCCAAATTCACAGTACGAGCGCAATAGGGACGAATAGCTCTGCTCGCGGGTCGTCGATTCCGATTCCTGGGCTCGCTCGCTGGGAGAGAACTCCAGAGCCGTCGTGGCACCAGTCTTCCCCGCTGAGCTTTCGGCCGTATTCGTCGTTGCCAAACCCCGCGCGGCCTGGGGAACCGAAGAACGTTCGTTAACCATCTGAACTCCCGCCTGCTTGCGCATCCCGCACCATAACACGCCGTAGCGGGTAAGAGGCGAAAGAGTTATCGCGTGACCCCGTCCCGAAAGGCGCCTCGCCTTTAAGGCCCGCCGCGGCCGGGACTTGCAAGCACATTGGGAGGCCAACATCTCCAAGGCGGCACACATTGCAAGGCCGGTCTCCTGCTACGCGGCATCACGCCTGACGGCCTGTGGCACGGGTGCTTTGACCCGAGCTACAGGCCCTGGTCCTCGTCGCGCCCGCGGAACCTCCGTGGTGGACCCCCGCCCGTCTCCCGGGTTCGACCATGCTATTTCTAGACCTCAGGTCGCCTGGCGATACGAAATCGAACGTCTGCTCGACATCCACCCGCACTGTTACGCGCTCGGCTGCGCAGCGTACTTCCGTCCAGGGGAGGTGGCAAAGCGCTGCTGCCTCTCCTTCTCGGTCGCAGGCGAGTAGCGGGCCGATCGACTCCGCGATTCCGCCGACTTCGGACGCAGGGAGAGGAGGTTGGCAGCGTTCGTTGACCTCAATGAGCGACGGGAGCATCTCGGCAGCGGTCATCCCCCGACGGCGCATCGCCCCAGCGATCGAGTCGGCAAAAGCGGGCCAGTTGACTTCAATTGAATCTGCAGTCGAGGGCTGCCCTCGTCAAGGAGCGTCGATATCTTTCGCATTGCGTGGAGGCTGCCCGTCCCGTTCAGGCGCGCGACCGGAATGCGTAGATCGAAGAGTGCTCGACCTCGGCGATGCGGCCACCTGCCTCGTCGTCGATGTTGACCATAAACGAGACGTACTTGTCGCCATTGCGCTCATACAGCCGGAGGATTTCCCCGCTCACTCGAGCTTCCGTCCCTACGGGCACAGCCTTGCTCACCTTCATGTCGGATGAGACATGCACGCCTGTCGAGTAATCGAAGGTCTCGTGGATCAGTCGGCCGTAGGCGCCAAGAAAGGCGCCCGGAGGTACGGTCGCTTCACCCATATACACGTACGCGTCGAGCGATTCGCCCGTGCGGCTAAGAAGCGGCGCGAGGGAGTCGGCGGTGAACGTAACGTGATACGGCTTGAGGGGTGTCCCCGGTCCAGCATTCTCTTCGTTGAGGGGTGGCAGGTCGGACATGGAAGCCTCCGTTACGCCGGAATGCATGTGGCGCTGCCGATCGCGCCGATTTCACCCTCGTCGGTCACCACCTGCAGTTCGACGGTGACGCGACCGCCGTTGGCATCCGATGGCGTTTCGATGATGGTCCCCTCGACGGTCACATCGCCGCCTTCGTATACCGGCCGGCGTAGGCGCCCGTTGAGCGTGCCTGTTTCAACCCACACGCGGCCGAAATTCTCGTGCATGAGCCGGCTCATGTATGCGAGGATTGTCGAACCACCAACAAACCCGCCCCGGAAGCCCATTTCGCGCGCTTTCTCATCGTCGTGAATGCTGCCCTGCGAATCCGCGGCGGCATTAATTGGCGCAATCGTGATCCTCGGGAGGTCGGTATTCACCTCAAGCGTAACGGCCATGAGCGGCTCCTTCGGCACACGGAGTGGGGCCATACTGGGCCTCGTGCGCGCGGGGCGTCAACGGCGATCGTTCGAATGTGCCGTTCGAAAAACACGAACGGCTGATCGGTTCCGAAGTGTAAGCTTGCTGTCCGGGGGAAGCCCGCAACCGAATCGATGAACGAGCTCGACCCTGGAGGAGCCAATGCGCATCGAAGCGATCGACTCTTTCGCCCAGGTGGTCCGTGCGGGCTCCTACGCTGCTGCCTCGGAACTTATGTTCCTCAGCCCTACGACCATCCACGGGCACATAAAGAGCCTCGAGATCGAGCTCCAGAGCACGCTGCTTCACTTCCACGGGCGAAAACTCGAGCTGACACAGGCGGGCAGCCGTTTTTTCGTGTTTGCGGAGAAGCTCCTGGAGGAGCACGCCAAGCTGGAGCGGGACATTCTGGGACTTGCTCGCTCCGACGGTCCGCGGCTCCGCATAGCGAGCCTACACGGACCGAGCGTTCATCTCCTTCCGCCCGTGATCACCGCATTCCGCAAATTGAACCCCGAGGTCTTGGTCACGGTGCATGCCAACGGCGTGGGCGAATGTGCGGCGAGGCTACTAGCTGGCGAAGTGGACATCGCAATCCTCAACGACGCCCACCGCGAGGAGTTCTCGCATCCGTATCAGATGACCCCGTTGTATGAGGACACAGTTGATATGGTTGTGCGTGCGGACTCTTACCGGCCCCCGGACTTGACCCTGCTTGCGGAGCTCCCGCTTGCGCTCCAACCCAAATCCAGTGTCTATCGGCAGCAACTCGAACGTTGGGCTAGAAGCGAAGGGATCGCTTTGACGACGACGTTCGAGCACGGCTCGTTCGATGGTCTGCTCTCTTTCGCGCTCCGTGGCGGGTGCGTGGCGATGGTCGGGGGGTATGTGTCGCGTCTCTCGCCGTCCGCTCCGCTGCTTCGCGTGCTTCAACTCCCGAACTTCGTCTTACGGCGGCAGGTCGTCGCCTTTCACCTCGCCGGCCGCGACTCGCTCTCGACGCGGTTCCTGGAGTCCTTCCACGCCTACTTCGCGGTGCTACGGTCCGCCGGGCCATTCGAAAAACTCGTAGATTCGGGCCGAGAATCTCTGCTGTCCCCGCCTAGACCCGACGTATAGAATCCGGCTTCGGAACAGGTGAACACCTCCTGTTCCCGGCGGATATGGGGGAAGAGGAAAAGATGAACGCTTACCGGTTTAGTCGCCGGAGGGTCTTGCAGGGAGTCGGCGGAAGCGCAGCCGCATTCGGCGCCAGCATCCTCTTCGGGGGCTGTGGCGACGATGATGACGGGAACGGCAAGAGCGGTGGGAATCTCAGCACGCCGGCTTCGGCCGACACGCGCATTACGCCGGCCGCTAGCGTTCAGGCGAAGCAAGGCGGTACATTGCGCGTCGCTCTGGGTGGCGACCCGACAGGCCTTGACCCGAGCACCTCCCGTGGCGGGAACGACCATCATTGGCTTTACAGCATCTTTGACAACCTCACGACCAACGATCCGAAATTCCAGACTGCGGCTGGCATCGCTGAGAAGTGGGAAGTTATCGACGACCTGACCATCTCGTTCACCGTCCCGCAGTCAAACTTCGCCTACCACGACGGTACGCAGTTCAGAGTCGAGGACATAAAACGGACCATCGACCGGCATCTCGATCCTGCCACCAAGTCCTTCGCGGCTGGGTCGCTCGGCAGTGTGGACAAGATCGAAGTCCCGGACGCGACTCACGTGGTCGTCAAGCTTAAGACGATCACCGCGTCACTCTTCGCGATACTCGGTGACCGCGCCGGGATGATCCTGTCTCCAACAGCGGTCGAGAAGTACGGTACGGATTTTACGAACAATCCTGTGGGCTCCGGCCCAATGAAGCTCGATAACTGGGCGGTTGGAGCTTCCCAGAAGATGTCGAAGTTCAACCAATACCGGAAGCAAAACTACCCATACCTGGACGGCATTGATGTCCAGATTGTCCCCAATTCCTCAGTGCAGTTTGCTAATCTTCGCAGCGGCAACGCCGACCTCGCCTTCATCAACGAAAAGGATGTAGAAGCGGCAAAGAAAGACGGCAACGTCCAATTCGTGCAGTGGCCCGGCACCGGCTATTCCCAGGTCAACCTCAACATTTCTCAGGCACCCCTCAACGACATCCGAATCCGTCAGGCAATGACCTATTCGCTCGACCGCGAAGCCATTCGGCAGGGTATCTATTTCGGCGTGCCGACACTCGCGAACGGCCCGCTGACGCCGGCGAGCTGGGCGTACAACGATGCCGTGAAGCCAATCTCTCGCGACTTGAAGAAGGCAAAGGAGCTTGTCTCAGCTGCAGGGCACCCGAATGGCATCACCTTCGATTTTCTCATCACCGCAAGTGAGGAGAACACACCGCTCTCGGAGATGCTGAAGGCGCAGTGGGCGGAGGCCGGCATCAACGTCAATATCGTCCCGGTCAGCGCGACGCAAGCGACCACCGACTATCGTGACCAAAAATATCCGTTCTTCTTGACCGGGTTTTCTGGTCGAGCGGACCCAGACCTAACCATCTACGACAACTTCCACAGTAAGGGTGCCTTTAACCGCGCTTCGTTCAACAAGTCATACACGCCCGAAGAGAGCCAGCGGACGCTCGATGCCAAGATCGAGAAAGCGCGCCAGATCTACGGTCAGGCTGAGCGCAAGGTGCTGTATGACGAAATCCAGAAGCAGATAGTGGAGAATGCTCACGGAATCTTCTTCACCCACAACTCCAACCTCGTCGGACTCAGCAAGCGCGTTCGCGGCTTCAACAACTACGGTGACGGGAAGCTGCGCCTGCATGAGATCTGGCTGAGCGGGTGATCGCGTATTTCATCCGCCGGGGTCTCAACTCGATTCCGCTGTTGGTCCTTGTGACCATCGCGGTGTTTGCGCTCACGCACCTTAGTGGCGACCCGGTGGCTGCAATCGTCGGCGGCGAAGTAGTCTCGAGCCCTGAGCTCGAGGACCGTTTGCGCGAAGACTTAGGTCTCAACGATCCGCTTCCAGTGCAATACCTCAACTGGCTGAAGGGAGCAGTTCAAGGTGATCTCGGCCGCTCCATCCAGACCAACCGACCCGTTTCCGAGGCGCTCACGGACCGCCTTCCAGCCACGATGCAGCTCGCCCTAGCCGCCTGGGCTATCGGCATCGTCATCTCCCTGCCTCTCGGAGTGCTTGCAGCAATCAAGCGCAACACCTGGATCGACCAGGTCGCGACTGTCGTCGCGCTGAGCGGCATCGCTGTCCCTGCTTTCTG
>JBDSEP010000314.1:0-3005 GCA_039919985.1 Tepidiformaceae bacterium
GACGGAGGCAACGTTAGCCAGCGAGTGAGTGCTTTCAGAGACCTGCCCCACTGCGAACTCAAGACCGCCCTGGGAAGAGAACCGGCTGACCTGTTGGTTGCCGGTGCGATCGAACGCCGCGAATCCATCCGCGTAGACGAGCGCCGCAGACCGCTGGAGCACGAGATCGCGCAACTGCCTGTCGCTCGATTTCGTTACCTCCTCCCGGGTGAGGACGATATCCAGCGGGAAGTCTGGGATCGCGAAGGTGGGGGAGTTGCTGGCCTCGACCAACTGGCGGAGGGAGTCGTGGTTTTCGGCGACCACCTTGTCGACATCGGTGGTGACGGCGATCCCGGATTGAAGCAGATCGGAAGCGTATCGAGGTGCCGTCACCTGAGAAGCGCTTATCGCGCCGACCATGAAGAAAACGGATAACGCGAGGAGAATGCCTGCGAGCGCTCGACGGCCATCACGACCGGAGCTGGCGCTGCCGTAGAGGCGCTCCCGGCGCAGCTGGCCGGAATCCGGAGGGGGAGCGGAAGCTCGGCTCATACCGCGGCTAAACCAATCGAACGACGATCGTGCCAGCGATGCGATCGTGGAGGGTGCGGCGACGAGAATCGAATGCCGCCCAGATGAAGCCGAAGGCGACGAGCAAGAAGGCGACACTGACCGCGACCACCGCGAGCGGAGTGGAGTTTCGGAAGGCGAAGGCGAGGATGACACCGAGAGCGACAATCAGGACGTAGATCAACAGGCCGATCACGCGTGCCATGGAGCCGATAGCGCCGAGCGGGCGGCCATCGCTGCGGATCACCATCAACTGCATCACCGAGGCGCCTATGGTTTGGCCCTTCCAGGCCAGGCCCACAAAGAAGTAGAGCAGCAACGCCGGCGGTATCGCGCCCACGCAGATCCAGAAGATGTTGAGCGCCGTGCCAGTGGGCTCCACCTTCTCAAAATCGGAGGAGACGAGAACGACGAGGGAGCCTGCGGTGACCAGAAGCGAAGCGATGATAAAGAGCACCAGCACGTCCAGCGCTCCCGCCGCAACCCTGGATTCGAAGGAGGCGTAGTGGATGCGAAATGCGGGCCGAGACCCGCGCGGGAGATCGCGTGGAGTAGCGCTGCTGGCTGTCATGGCGTGGCGCTAATCGTACCTGTCGGAGCGCAATGGGATAGATAAGATGGCTTGCCCCTGCCTTACGAGCCGCTGGGTATGCTTGCCGGAATGGCAAGCTTTCGGAACATTCCGGCGGCCACGACGGTGGAGTTTCGCACGTGGCAACCTTCGGTCTGGGCGCTGATCGCCATCGGCGCGGGGGTGGTGGGCATCGCGCTGGGAGTCGCTTTCAGCCTGCTCTGGACGCGTGGCTCCCTCGCCCCGTACGAGTACCACCTCTGGCAGTGGGAGGCGGACACCCTTCTCGAGAACGCCTTCGCCCGCGCGGGCATAGGGCCGGACCCGGACGATGCCGATGGCCTTATGGCGGTGCAGCGCTACTTCAAACTGACCAGCGACCTGAGGGCGCAGGATCAGGCAGAGAAGCCCGACCTGAACCTGATCGACACCCTGACGAACGAGCGGGCGACCTACGAGAACGATGTCGAGCGACTCGTCGAGCGCTATATCGATGAGGCGTTGAGCGGAGCCGGTCTGAGGCGCGGCCTCCCGCTCTTTGGGGATGTGCGCATAACGTGGCCGCCGGTGGATTTCGAACTGACAAGCCCCCCCAGGTTGCTGGTGCGCTCTCCGCGCAGCGCAATCAAGCGCGACGGCGACACGCTCCTGAAGAATGGCCTGACGCTGCGAGACATCGAGGGCATCGAAGCGCGCGCGGATAGCAAGGATGAGGTGTCGCTGGTCGTCTCCATTGGAGGTTTGGCGGCGTACCCGGCAATCGTACGAGACGACCGTTCGTTCGACTCACTGCTGGACACGGCGTCGCACGAATGGACGCACCACTACCTTGCGTTCTTCCCGCTGGGCCGCCAGTGGGGGAAGGGAGGCGACGCCGAGACGTTGAACGAGACCACGGCGAATATCGCGGGCCGGGAGCTGGCGAACTTGATTCGCAAGCGGCACCCGATTGAACTGCCCGAAGGAGAGGACGGGCGCGCCCCAGCGTCTACCCCACCAACCGTGAACTTCAACACCGAGATGCACGATCTCCGGCTGCGCGTAGACGCGCTGCTGGCCGACGGAAAGGTCGCCGAGGCAGAGAGAGCGATGGAGGCCACTCGTGTCTCGCTGGGGGAACATGGGATTTCGATCCGCAAGCTCAACCAGGCGTACTTCGCGTTTTACGGCACGTACGCCGATACACCGGCCTCTTCGAACCCGGTTGGCCCGAAGATCGAGAGCGTTTGGGAATCTACGAAGGATGTGGGAGAGTTTCTGCGAGCGATGCGAGAGGTGACGAGCGTACGCGACCTGGACGTCCTCCTCGCCCGTCTGCAGGCGGCGCGCCCCTAGGCGGTGGCGGGGTCCGCCGTTGGCGCGTCGGCATCAGCTGTACGACACTCGTGTAAGTGCCAGACGAACTCGATGCCCCGCCACCTCCCAGCCAGCAGAAGCTGCCGTTCGAACTTCAGGCCGAAGAACAGGTGCTTCTCTTCTGCCGTCGTCACTGGCTTTACTTTTATACGAAGATCGCAGGCATCGTCATGGCGCTCCTGCTGCCGACGATCGCCGTGCTCCTGCTCGTGCACCTCACGGCGGGCCTTGGCGGAACCGTGGGCCGGGTGGCGCTTGTGATCTCCGCGGCGTGGATGCTTTTCTGGGGCATCCGCGGCTACTTCACCTGGTACCGATACCAGAATGACGTCTGGGTGGTCACCAACCAGCGCATCATCGATTCGACCAAGTACAACTGGATAAAGCAGCGAATGGCTTCGGCAGACCTCGTGGACGTGGAGGACATCAACGTGGTCCGCGAGGGTCTCTTCGCAACGATGTTCAACTACGGCGACTTGCGCGTGCAGACGGCGGGCGAAGTCGCGAACTTCGTGCTGGCAGGGAT
>JBDSEP010000353.1:0-2769 GCA_039919985.1 Tepidiformaceae bacterium
ATACGCAGCTTGGCACCATCGGCTTCCTCGAAATCGATGAGCAGGGCAGACCGGAAGCGACCATATGGCAGCTCACGGAGAGCGGCATCGAGCCCTTTAACTGGAGCAAGTGGAAGCGCCCCTGGTAGCGCAAGCCTCCACGCGGGCTACAGGCGCGCCTCAGCAGGCGCTCTTAGCCCGGCTAGGAACTCGATAGCGGCCGCCTTCATCGCCGGGTCTGCCACCGCCGCCAGGTGGCTGCGCCCCGGGATCACCACGCGCGTGGCGTTCGGGATGGCCCTGGCCAGCGTCCGTGTGCCCTGGCAGAGCCGGTCCCGAGTGCCGCAGACCACAAGCACGGGCACGCGAATCTCGCTGAGCCGCGCCTTGTCCATCGGCGGCTGGCCGCGGAAGATGCCGCGCCAGGCGGCGTTCATCGCGAAGCCGTTGGTCTGAGTGAAGTAGCGGTAGAGTCGGCCGAGGGAACGCTTGCGTTCCAGTTCCGGCGGTTTGAAGCCCGCTGGCTCTTCCTCACGGCATTCCCCCTTCCCGCGGGACGGCCATTCAGCGCCCATACCGCCGAGAATGCCCGCCGAGAACCGCCCCGGATAGTTGATCAGCAGCTCCGCGGCGATAATCGCTCCCATGGAATAACCGAAGACGCGCGCCCTGGGCACGCCGATCTTATCCATCACCGCGATAACGTCGGCGGCGAGAATCGCCTTCGAATAGTCGCCTTTGTGGATGGGCTTCGCGCTCTTCCCGTGCCCCCGAAAGTCGATAAGGATCAGCCGGTTGGTGACCGAGAGCGCGGTCACGAATCCCGGGTGTTCCCAGTTGGTGAGCGAACTCGCGCTCAGCCCGTGGAGGAGTACGAGCGGCTCGGCGCCCGGAGCACCCTCGCCTCGTTGCTCAACCACTCGATAGTAGATCCGCGCGCCCTGAGATTCGATATATGCCATGCAACCAGCGTACCGCACGTCGCGGGAGTAGTGCGGTATGCAGACCCGCCGCAAACGCGCTCCGCGTTCGCAGCGCCACCGTGGCGCGCTTCCATTTCCGCCCCGACCCGCTATCGTGGCCTCCTCAGGAGGCGCCCCATGGCCGACACCGCGCAGTGGCTAGATCTCGTCCGGGAGGAGATCCTCGAACCAGAGCGGCCGATTATCGACCCGCACCACCACCTCTGGGATCGCGGCGGAAACCGCTACCTAATCGACGAACTCAGCGCCGATACGGGTAGCGGCCACAACATCGTGAGCACCGTCTTTATTGAGTGCCTCTCGATGTTCCGCGCCACCGGTCCGGTAGAACTGCGCCCGGTGGGCGAAACCGAGTTTGTGCAGGGCGTCGCCGCCATGAGCGCCAGCGGCGGATTCGGCCCGACGCGCGTGGCCGACGGGATCATCGCCTTCGCGGATCTGACTCTCGGCGAAGGCGTGAACGCTGTCCTCGATGCGCATGAGACTGCCAGCCCGACGCGCTTTCGCGGCATTCGCCACGCCGTTGGCTGGGATGCGAGCCCGGACGTCCGCAATTCGCACACGCGCCCACCGGAACACCTGCTCCTGGACGAAGGCTATCGACGCGGCGCGGCGGAGCTCAGCCGCCGCGGGCTGGTCTTCGAAGCGTGGCTCTACCACTCCCAGATTCCGGAGTTGACGGACCTGGCGCGCGCCCTCCCCGAGCTCACCATTGTCTTGGACCACTTCGGCGGGCCGCTCGGCATCGGGCCCTACGCCGGGCGCCCCGATGAAGTTTTCGAAGGCTGGCAGCGCACGATCGACGACCTCGCCGCCTGCCCCAATGTGGTCGCCAAGCTCGGTGGCATCAACATGGAGATTAACGGCTTCGGCTGGGAGCGGCGCGAGAAGCCACCCACCTCAGAGGAGCTGGTCGAGGCCACGAGCCGCTACTACCTCCACACGATCGAGCGCTTCGGGCCCGGGCGCTGCATGTTCGAAAGCAACTTCCCGGTGGATAAGGCGAGCTGCTCGTACGCCGTTCTCTGGAACTCGTTCAAACGGCTGGCTGCTTCCTTCCCCGAATCCGAGAAGGCCGCTCTCTTTCATGACAACGCTGCCCGCGTCTACAAGCTCACCGCTCCCGCGGAGGCGTAATCAGAACGGTCGAAAGCAGGCAGGGACGGTTCACAGACGGCTGCGGTACACTTCCGCTCCACCAACTCCCCACGGAGCCCCCAATGGACCCTGAAGTGGCTGCTCTCATCCCCACGCTGGAAGCGGAAACCAGCCGCACGCTCGAACTGCTGCGCAGCGACGTCGCCGGGCTGCGGCGGCGGCGCGACGAGCTTTCAGCGCCTTTGCGGGGCACTGGGCCAACCGTTCAGCGACAGGAAGATCGTGAGATCGCCGGACCCGGGGGCCCCCTCAACCTCCACATCATCGTCCCCGAGAATCCCCGCGCGGCCTACCTGCACGTTCACGGCGGCGGTTGGGTGCTGGGCTCGGAGATGAACAGCGACCCGATGCTCCGGCGCATCGCCAGCGAGGCGGGCGTGAGCGTTGTATCGGTTGGCTACCGGCTCGCTCCCGAGCACCCCTACCCGGCCGGCCTTGAGGATTGCATGGCCGCCGCGCAGTGGGTGGAAGAGCACCTAACGGAGCTGGGAGTGGACGCCCCCAACGCCGTCTACATTGGCGGCGAATCCGCGGGCGCAAACCTCGCGTTGGCAACTCTGCTCAAGCGGCGGGACCAGGGCGAGGCGCCGTTCCGCGGGGCAGTGCTCACCTTCGGCGTCTTCTCGGCGATCTATGACCTGCCCTCCAT
>JBDSEP010000373.1:0-8101 GCA_039919985.1 Tepidiformaceae bacterium
ACGCTCAGGTCCTCGCACAGCGCAATCGTCCGCGGAGCAGGCACGTCTGTATCGGCCAGCGCCGAAAGCACCCGGTACTCGCGCGCCATGTCATGCGCTGTTGGCAGCACGTGGCCCAGCGGCGGTCGCCGCAGCACCCACGCCTGGGCCTCCGTGGACACCTTGTACGTCAGATTCGAACGCCCCCCGCTGATCAGCGAGATGCTGAGCGCGCCCGAGCCGCCGGGCACTTTTTCGGCGAAGTACCTGGAGACGCCTTCGTAGTCGATTCCCGCGGGCACGCTGTTTTCCATTCGCGGAAGTATACGGAGCGGCTCCGGGACCTGCTCGGTTAAGACCTCAGGTGTGCGACGGGTAGAGGAGGAAGGCACTTGGCAGGGGCCAGGATCTGTGCGATAAATCGAGCACATCGTCCAAATCTCGCGCGCGAAGGTCAGAAATGCAGCTTTTGTCTGATTTGGAAAGATTTGCCGTGTGCAGCTGGAGCGTTGCCAGCGCTTCCCGAGAACAGTTGCGATCCATCTCGGCGGCAGTGGCGGCGGCGCACCCTGCCCCCACCGCGCTGCTTTCCAGTTGCCAGCGAATCGAGGTCTACCACCAGGCGGACTGCGGCTGCGCTGCTCCGCTGCACCTCTCTGGCTCCGCCGCCCTCGCGCACCTTTCGGAGGTTGCCGCCGGGCTGCACTCGGTGGTCCTCGGCGAACGCGAGATCCTCGGCCAGGTCCGAAAGGCCATGTCCTCCACTGACTCCTCACTTAACCGGCAGGCGGCGCTCGCCGTAGCGGCGGCGCGAGACCTTCGCTCCGAAACCGCCTTCGATGCCCATACAGGGCACCTGCTCGATCGCGGATTGCGGTTGACTGGCACCGTTGCCGCGGGCCGCATCCTCATTCTTGGCGCCGGCGTGACTGCGCGCGCGGTCGCCAGGCGGGCGGCGCAAATCGGATTTGCGGCGGTTTCGGTCGCTGCTCGTGTCCACCCCGAAGGCGAATGGTTTGACTCCGCGGCGTACGAGTTTTTCACCCTTGGCGAGGTGGCGGCAGCCCCTCCACAGGATGTGCTGGTGGCCTGTCTCGGGTCCGGCGCTGCCGAACTGGACGCGGCGAACTGTTTGCCGATCGTGCGCTCTCTCATCATCGACCTTGGGACGCCCAGAAACTTCGGCGGGACCGCCCCCGTGCGCCTTATCGATATCGCCGAAATGGAAGCCGCCGAGACCGGCGAAAGCCATTCCCTACAGAAGCGAGAAGAGCTCCGCGCCCGCCTGCAGACGCATCTCCAGCGGAGGCTTGGGCTTGCCGCCGAAGACTCCTCGACGTCCCTGGGGCTTCTGCGTCGGAACGTCGAGGAGGTACGCCAATCAGAGGCGGCGCGCGCCCGTCGGCTCCATCCCGACATCTCGCCGGAATTCATCGACACCCTGACGCACGCCCTCGTCAACCAGATCTTTCACCTCCCTACTCAGCGGCTCCGGGCCGCGAACGACCGGCAGCTCGCCGACGACCTCGCCGCGCTTTTCAACCCCTCCCCCGCATTCGAGAAAGGCAACCGATGACCTCACTCGTCGTACCCGTCGAAATCGAAGACCCGGTGAATCGCGCAATCCTGGCTATTTCCGAAGACCGCATTCAGGGTTTCGTGCGGGACCCGTTCGCGGAAGTGGCAGCGCGTAGCGGGATCGACGTCGGCACCGTAATCGAGCGAGTACAGGCGATGCTCGATGCGGGTGTCATTCGGCGCGTCCGCCAGACGTTGCTCGCCACGAACCTCGCGCCAGGCGCCCTGGTCGCCTGGGAGGTGCCGACGGAACGCCTGCACGCCGCATTCGATTACCTCTTCGAAGATGACCCGTTCTCCGGCCACGTGGTCATCCGAACTACAGACGGCGACACGCCCGGGTCGCGCTATCGGCTATGGACCACGCTGAAGGTGCCGCAAGAGTTTTCGATGGAGCGGCACGCCGACCATCTCGCCGCGCAGATAGAGGCGAAATCCTACCGCCTGATGCCCGCCAGGTGCCTGTTTGTGCTCGGTGTGGGGCACACGCGCCGCCGCGATGTCGAGCCTGGCTCACGCTCCGAAGCGCCCGCGGACGTGAACTTTCCAACGATAACGCAGCTTACGGCACATGAGTGGCGAATCCTCGAGGCATTAAAGCGTGACTTCAGCAGTTCGGAAATCACGACCGACCCCTGGAGGGCGCGCGCGGAGGAGGCAGAGGTGCCGCTCGAAGAGTTCTGCCAGGTGGCAGAAGCGCTCGACGAGCGGCGCGTGATCGGCCGCTTCTCCACGTTCCTGGAACACGTAAAGCCGTTGCCCACGGGCGAACGGGTCACGCGCTACAACGCGCTTTTTCACTGGGCGGTACCGGTCGGGCGGGAACTGGAAGCGGGCAGAGAAGTTGGCCGCCACCACATTCTGACTCACGCCTATTGGCGCGAAGGGGGGCCTGAGTTCGGCAACGTCAACGTCATGGCTGTCGCCCATGGGATGGATAAGGACCTGCTCCTGCGCCATAAGGAGGCTATCGACTCGCACCTCCAGTCGTCCGGAATCGCGGTGGGTTATACCAACGTCTTCTGGGGCGGCCGGAGCGAGATCAAGCCGTCCGAAATCTCGCCCGTCGCCTACCTCGAGTGGTGCCTCGCTTGCGGCATCGATCCTGATTCCATGCGGGAGGGAGTGGGCCGATGAGATACCGCCGCATGCAGGGCACCCCGCTCACCGTTTCCGAAGTGGGCTTCGGCGTTTGGACGGTCGGAACCACCTGGTGGGGCGTGCGCGACCGCGAGACCGGGATTCGCCTGCTGAGAGAGGCCTTCGACCTCGGCGTAACCTTCTTCGATACGGCCGATACGTACGCCAACGGCGAGGCCGAGACGATCCTTCACGAAGCTCTCGGAACGGTCCGAGACCAGATTGTCATTGGCTCGAAGTTCGGCTACGACATCTACAACCACGCCGAGAACCCCGGCCAGCAGGAGCGTCCCCACGATTGGTCGCCGAAGTACATGCGCTTCGCCCTCGAACACTCGCTTCAGCGCCTCGGGACAGATCACATTGACCTCTACCAGCTTCACAATCCGCGGCTCGACGCTATCCAGCAAGACGACCTCTGGGAGGAGTTGGAGCGAGCGAAAGCGGAGGGCCTGATTCGCGCCTCTGGGACCGCGCTCGGGCCAGCCTTCGACCTGCGCCAGGCAGACGAAGGGATCGAAAGCGTCCGCCGCCGGATGGCCCCGCCGCAGGTGATCTACAACATGCTTGAGCAGGGAATCGGGGCACCCATCTTTCCCGTGGCGCGTGAGCACGGAGTCTCAGTCGTGGCGCGCATTCCGCACGCTTCGGGGCTGCTGGATGGCAGCGTTCACAAGGACACGGTGTTTGCCCCGGGCGACCACCGGAACTGGCGGGTGACCACCAATGAGCGCCGCAAGGCTTTCATGGAAGACGGCCTTGCCAGGGTCGAACAGTTGGCCTTCCTCGCCGAAGGTCGGACGATCGGGCAGGCCGCCATCCAGTTCATCCTCCACGAACCAGCGATAGCTTCCGTACTTCCTAACATTTACGACGAAGCGGGTTTGCGAGAGTTCACGACCGTAGACTCCGTCTCTCCGCTGACGGACGCTGACTTCGCGGAAATCCAGGCACGCGATTCCAGCAATTTCGGCCTTCAGGCCAGCTTGAGGTAACCATGACCAACGCGCCTACGGCTCCACCTTCGCCCCCCCGTCGCGGCCCGAGCGTCGACCTTGACCCGAGCGGCCAGGTCACGCAGCGGGAAGCCGACCACAACCAGCGCCAGTTCATGCGTTACGCCTTCTACCGCCTGGACCCGGCCTTTCGCCGTCTCCCGTTCAACGAAAAGGAGTCAGCCGAGCGTGCCTTCCTCGCCCTCCTCGTTCGCTGGTCGGAATCGGACGAAATGATCATTCGCACCTACTCTATGGTCGGCCTCCGTGGAGATTGCGACTTCATGGTCTGGTCGATTTCGAACGACCCGGACTGCTTTCAGATGCTCCAAGCAGACATCAACCGTTCGCTGTTTGGAGCGTACTTGGAGTGCGCGCACAGCTTTCTCTCGATGCAGAAGCGTTCGCAATATGTGAACCGGATCGACGGATCGAGCCACGGGGTGGAGATGTTGCCGGGCCAGGGCAAGTATCTGTTCATCTATCCCTTCGTGAAAACTCGCGCCTGGTACAACCTCAGCCCCCACGCCCGGCAGGGGATGATGGACGAGCACATCGCCGCCGCGTCGCCCTTCAAGGGTGTGCGCATCAACACGAGTTACAGCTACGGGATCGACGATCAGGAGTTTGTGGTCTCGTTCGATTCGGACTATCCCCAGGAGTTCGTCGACCTCGTTGGACGGCTGCGCTACACCGAGGCAAGCCTCTATACCCAGCGCGACACACCGATGTTCACCTGTCTGCGCGCCGGCGCCGAGGCGATCCTGGAACAGTTGGCGTGAGCAATCATCACCCACGAGTGCCACAATTCAAGCTGCAACATGAATGAACCTGGACACGTTTGGATAGTTGGCGCTGGCCCCGGAGACCCCGGCCTAATCACCGTTGCTGGCACTCGCGCCCTTGCCGCGGCTGATGTCGTGCTCTACGACGCTCTCGCTGCGCCCGCACTCTTGCGCGGCCTTCGCCCAGAGGCCGAGCTGATCTACGTAGGTAAGCGGTCTGGCCGCCAACAGATGTCCCAGGACGCGATCAACGCGGCACTCGTCGAACACGCGCGCTCAAGTCGCCGTGTAGTGCGCCTGAAGGGCGGCGACCCGTTCGTATTCGGCCGCGGCAGCGAGGAGGCGCTCGCCTGTCACTCCGCCGCGATTCGGTTCACGATCATTCCCGGTATATCCTCCGCGCTGGCCGCTCCCGCATACGCCGGGATTCCCCTCACCCACAGGGGCGTCGCTTCTAACTTCCTGGTCATCACGGGCAGCGACGCCGCAGACGAAGGCTCCGCGGCGGTGGATTGGCCCATGGCCGCCCGCGCCGATACCCTCGTCATCCTTATGGGTGCCTCCTCCCTCGCAACGAACATGGAGCGCCTGCTGGACGCTGGAAAGCCAGCCGCCACCCCCGCCGCATGCATCCGTTGGGGAACGCGTGCCGACCAGCAGGTAGTCCGCGGTACCGTGTGCACCATCGCTGAAACCGCCGGACTGGCCTCGCCGGTCGTTACCGTGGTCGGGGCGGCTGTCGCCCTCGCTGATGACCTCGCGTGGTTCGAACCTGGTCCTCTGGCGGGTAGGAGCGTCGTCGTCACCCGCGCGCGGGCGCAGAGTAGCGAACTCGCCGCGCGCCTCGAATCGCTCGGCGCTCACGTGGTCGAGGCACCCGTCCTGCGCGTCAATCTCCTTCCCGAAAACCTCACGAACGACGAAAGCGTCTCGACGCGCTGGGACTGGATAGCCTTCACCAGCCAGAACGGGGTCGATGCCTTCTTCGCCGCGCTCGCCCTCGCTGGGCGCGATACCCGAGCACTCCGTTCCACGAGGATTGCCGCCGTCGGCGAATCCACAGCCACGCGGCTCCGCAGCCACGGCGTCATCCCCGACTTCCAACCGGCGCGGGCAACCTCGGAGGCGCTAGGCGAGACGCTCCCCCAGGTATCCGGTGCCCGCATCCTCCTGCCGCTCTCTACCCTCGCCGGCGACCACCTGGCCCAGGCGCTGCGTGGCCGATCCGCCCACACTGAGCAGGTCGCGGCCTACGAGACGCTGCTCGAGCCGCTGGACGACGGGCGCCAGCACGAGGTGCTCCGGGCCGACGCCATCACCTTCGCCAGCGCCTCCGCAGTACGAAACCTTGCTGAGGCACTAGGCGAAAGCCATCTCCCCCTTGCCGTGAAACTCGTCTCCATCGGCACCCGAACGAGCGACGCCGTCCGCTCGTTCTTTGGGCGGCTGGATGCAGAAGCCGACGCACCGAATCTCGACGCCCTCGTGGACGCCACGCGCCAGGCCCTTCTATGGGAATGATGCTTGACCTGCTCCCCGAGGCTGGCCCGGCGCTCATCGTGGGCGGTGGCAAGGTCGCGTTACGCAAGGCCAAATCACTCGCCGAGGCGGAGTTCCAGGTGGTGGTGATCGCGCCATCGATCCTCGAATCCATCCGCCTCTTGCCCTGGGTGACGTTAATTGAGCGCGAGTTCGCAGCGACGGATCTGGAGGAATCGGCGCTCTTTTCCCTGGTCTTCGCCTGTACGGATTCCCGCGAGACGAACAGGGCGATAGGCCAGCTCGCGCGGGCGGCGCGGATTCCCGTGGTGGTTGCCGACAGGCAGGCGGAGAGCACCTTCTTTACCCCTGCAACGCTCCGCGATGGCGACCTCGCGGTTGCGGTTTCGACGGGCGGGGCGTCCCCGCGGTTGGCAACCGCGATTCGCACCCGGATTGCCGCCGCGCTCGGTCAAGAATGGTCGCAACACGTCTACCTCGCGCGCAGAGAGCGCGAGTCCCGCCTCGCTGCCACGCGACAGACGGCAGAAGAGTGAGCACTCTCCTCCTGGTTGGCCATGGCTCCCACCTCAACGCCGAATCCAGCGCTCCCGTCTACGCCCACGCCGCCTCCATTCGAAAACGCGGGATCTTCGACCGCGTGCTTGCGGCCTTTTGGAAGGAAGAGCCATCGCTCTCGCGCGCGCTGGACCAGTGCGACGATGACGACGTCACTGTGGTGCCGGTCTTCATCTCCTCCGGCTACTTCACCAGCGAAGTCATCCCGCGCGAGATGGGGCTGACGGGGAAGATCAGCTGCGTCCGCGGCATCACCGTGCGTTACACCCCGCCTGTCGGCAGTCATCCTGCGCTCGCCCGTGTCATCCTCCAGCGCGCCCGGGAAGCGGGCGCGCAGCCGGAGCACGCCCTCGCGTTGCTGGGCCACGGTACCGAGCGCAACCGGAACTCCCAGGCGAACATCTACCAGCAAACCGAGAATGTGCGCGCCCTCGGCGGCTTCGCCGAAGTGGTCACCGTCTTCATGGACCAGGAACCTGGCATGGCCGAACTCTTCGCGCTCACCGTCGCGGCGCAGATCGTCGTCGTGCCCGTGTTCATCGCCGATGGCTGGCACGCCGGCCAAACCATCCCCGCTGAGCTCAACCAACTCTCCGAAGGGAGCCGCTCGCTGCGGTACGCGGGCGCCGTTGGCACCCACCCGGGCCTCGCCGATGTGGTCGTCGATCTTGCAGAAGAGGCGGCCCGTTGGTGACTCCCATTCCCTTCACGCTCGGACAGTTGCGCGTCGACTTTGAGGGCGAGACGCCAGTCCTCCACGGCCCCGCCGCCGATTCCCCCGAAGCCTCGGTTGAAGCCGACGAAGCTGCCTTTCGAGGCTGGATTCGCCTCGACTCGGCCGGGCGCTACCGTCCCCTGCCCGGCGCCTCAACCATGCGGCCCGGGTGGCTATTGAAGTGCGGACCAGCGTTACCGCTCGCTGCGGCTCTCGAGACCGCCTACCCCTTGGCCATGCTCCACCGCGAACAGCAGGGAGCGGGAACCTTGCGCGTTGTCCCTCTTCGGGAGGTGCTCGGACGTCAGACGGGGCGTTACGCCCGCGCGGCATCGCTGCCCGAGCCTGCGCAGGACGTCGCCGTCCTTGTCCTCTGTGGACGCTGCGTGAAGCAGCCCGTGTGGCACGCTGTGGGCGCCGAGCAAGACGACATTGCCTGCCCGGAGCCGTGCAGCGTAATGGTGTCCCTCTGCCGCGATGCCACACTCTGGGAAGCTTCACCGCCGCCGTCCGCGCCCGAAGATCCACTCGTGCCCTGGGCGGCCTTCGAAACGACGGGAAATGAGATCCGCGAGCACTACCTGCGAGCGCGGTTCCAAACCACATCCGCCGATCAGGTAGGCTTGAGCGATGGATAACGCCTCCGTGCGCGAAGCGGCGCGCAACCTCTTTCCCGGTGGCGTGAACAGCCCGGTGCGCTCGTTCCGATCCGTTGGTGGCGCGGCCATCCCCATGGTCCGCGGCGAAGGTCCGCTCCTCTTCGACGCCGAGGGCGGCCGCTACGTCGACTACATCGCCGCCTTTGGCCCGCTGATCCTCGGACACGCTCCCGCCGCTGTGGTGGAGGCGGT